>NZ_JBVVUU010000003.1:0-105881 GCF_056032925.1 Aeribacillus sp. JST-2 | reverse complement strand
CGCGACAAAAAGATTTTAGATGAAATTGTAGAAAAAAGTTTAAGAGGCGCGGCGATTTGGGACGAAGTCAAAGATCGTTTGAAAGAAAATGCTTACGGACTTTCTGGGGGACAGCAGCAGCGTCTATGTATTGCCCGCTGCTTAGCGATTGAACCGGATGTTATTTTGATGGACGAACCGACATCGGCGCTTGACCCGATTTCAACATTAAAAATAGAGGAATTAGTCCAAGAATTGAAAAAGAATTACAGCATCATTATTGTCACTCATAATATGCAGCAGGCTGCGCGCATCTCGGATAAAACAGCATTTTTCCTAAATGGGGAAGTCGTCGAATTCGGCGATACGGACAGTATTTTTTCAAACCCAGCAGATAAACGGACAGAAGATTATATTACTGGCCGTTTTGGATAAAAAAATTTTTTCGGTAACTGGATGACTTGAAGTTAATGGGGGAAAACGAATGAGAGAAAAATTTGAAGTTGATTTAAATACTCTGCATACAAAGTTGATTGAAATTGGCAGCCATACGGAAATCGCTTTGAGCAAGGCAATCAACGCCTTGGAAACACAAAACATTGAGTTGGCTCTTGAAGTGATGGAGCAAGATGAAAAAGTTGACGATTTGGAAGAAGAAATAAATGATTTTGCCATTCTCTTAATTGCAAAGCAGCAGCCAGTTGCCATTGATTTGAGAAGGATCATTGTGTCGATCAAAATTGCCGCAGATATCGAGCGGATGGCTGATAATGCAGTCAATATTGCAAAATCCGCTATCCGCATCGGCAACGAAGCACTCGTGAAACCGATCGATCAAATTAAAAAAATGCATCAGCTTGCATCTGAAATGTTGTCCCTTTCGCTGAAAGCTTTTCATGAAGAAGATGTTGAACTGGCAAGAAAAGTCGCCGAGATGGATAATGAAGTAGATGACTTATACGGGGAGACGATACGCGATCTTCTGCAGACAGTTCCATCCGATCAAGATTATTTAAATCAAATTACGCAATTGTCGCTTATCGCAAGATTTATTGAAAGAATAGCAGACCATGCGACAAATATATCCGAAAATATTTTGTACTTGGTAAAAGGACGCCATTACGACTTAAACAATTAAAAAGGTTTGCCGATTTTGGCAAACCTTTTTTATTTATCGGGTGAGAGCTTCAGCAATTTCGTAGTAGCTCATCCCTTTTTTGACTTCAAACGTTCCGATTTGGACGCGTTTATGATAGTCATTTTTAATTAAGTATTGATTAAATTTTGAGGCGGAGTCGATAATTCCTGCCTGCTCAAGCTGTTTGGATACATCACTTGTATTCATGCCTTCTTGAATGTTAATTTTGACCGGAGTTTGTTGAGCATTGCTGTTTTTAGCTGGCTGCTTGCTTTGATTTTGTTGATTCTGATTTTGTTGGGCTTGATTTTTTGGCTGTTTCTTCGGATCGGTTTGAGCGACAGCGGAATCTTTCTCGTTTTTGACTTTTGCGTCTTTGTATGCAAGAAATTCCTCATAATCTTTATTTGAAACGGCTATTTGATTGTTCTTGGCCAAATATTCATTCACTGATTTGTCCGTCAGCTCTTTTTCCGCCACAACTTTTTGATGATAGTCCCCTGCAAAAAATGTGATTGTCAGTACGGATGTTGACACAATCATGCCTGCGGCAAAGGCTTGCAATACACGTTTGTTCATACTAGCTCCCTCTTGTTTTGCTCAATGATTAATTTCACTTCATCTGTTGTGGCATTTTCAGATTTGGCGATTTCAGCTATGGACATGCCTTGTTCATATTTTGATAAAATTTTCTTTTTTGTGTAATAGTCGAAATGCAAGACGGACTGAGTATCTTGGGAAACAGCGCCGGTATTTGAACCTTGCAGCAATTCTTCTTCAAATACCCGCATTTTCTTTTTAATTTTGTAAATTTCCTGCATCGCTGAAACGGACAAATGCTCAACTTCCTGTTCCAATTCTTTTATGTCGTCTCTTTGGGTAAAAGCAATTCCTAAGAGCGCAATGCTAACGAGAAATAAAATAATAATCACAATTTCCATAGGATCTCACCTTCCGTATGTTGTCCATTTATTGTTATATCATATATTTTAGTAGAACAAAACGGCTTTTGAAGAAATTTAATATTTGTAACAAATCATAAGGAAAGAAAAGCGGAAATATATGTAGATTTTGCGAAATAAAAATGATATGATATAAAAGTCTGATGAAAGATTGATGTTTGGAGGGAAGAAATATGCGCGTAAATATTACACTTGCTTGTACAGAATGCGGAGAGCGCAACTATATCTCAACGAAAAATAAACGCACAAATACAGAGCGTATTGAGTTGAAAAAATACTGCCCTAGAGATAAAAAACATACGTTACATCGTGAAACAAAATAAAAACAGTAGGAAAGAGGTTTCCTGCTGTTTTTTTATTATAAGGCAAAGCGGTGAGATGGAAATGCATAATAAAGAGGAATTGAGAAATCGTGTGAAAAATTTGCTAAAAAAGATGGATAAAGGCTTGCATGCTGCTTTATCTGTAAAAATTGCCGAGGCCTTTTTTCAAACGAATGTATGGAAAAACGCCAAAACGGTTGGTCTAACCATTTCAAAAGGGGGAGAGGTAGATACAAATCCATTGATTGCACAAGGTTGGCTGGAAGGAAAAAGAATTGCGGCGCCGAAATGCGACCCGGAGACGAAAACGATGGAATTCCGTGAATTTATTTCCTATGATCAGTTAGAAAATGTGTATCTTGATTTAAAAGAACCGATTGTTGAAGAAACAACGGCTGTTTCACCGGAAGAAATCGATTTGTTAATTGTTCCCGGAATCTGTTTTGACCGTTATGGATATCGGATCGGATACGGAGGAGGATACTATGACCGCTATCTGAAACAATATTCGAATACAGCCGCTGCCCTTGCGTTTTCACTGCAAATAGTGGAAAAAGTGCCGGCAGAACAGCATGATCTTCCTGTCGGCCTCATCGTCACGGAAAATGAAATCATGGAGTGCGGGACATGATGTTTATTTTTTTATTTATAATTCTCGCATCATTTGCCGCTTATCGGTTTCATGCCTTAACTTTTTCCGGTGCGGTTGCTTCCGTTTTCGCAGGAGGCATCATGTATTACAGTTTTGGGCTGAAAGGGCTTGTTCCGCTTGGATTATTTTTTGTTTCTTCGAGCATTCTCAGCAGATGGAAAAAAGAACAAAAGCAAGTATTGAACAATATTTTGGAAAAAACAGGAGAACGTGATGCGATTCAAGTATTCGCAAATAGCGGAGCAGCAGTTTTAGCGAGTTTGCTCAATCTTTTCGATCCGAATTATCTCTGGTATATTCTGTTGACGATTTCCTTTGCTTCCGCCAATGCTGATACATGGGCTTCGGAAATTGGAAGTTTAAGCAAAAAAAAACCGCTTTTTCTTTTTCCTCCGCATTTTGTGGAGAGAGGAACATCAGGCGCGGTCAGTTTGCTTGGCACTTTTGCTTCATTTCTAGGATCGTTGTTTGTAGTGTTTGGCACGTTTGTTATGACAAAAAGCAATGAAAACATTTTTTGGTTCTCCGTATTCTTTGGTTTTGCCGGAGCTTTCGCCGATACGGTGCTGGGCTGTCTGTTGCAAGCAAAATATCAATGTACGATATGCAAAGCCGAAACCGAAAAGCGCATTCATTGTGGAAATCGTACTGTTCAAACGAAAGGCGTTTCATGGCTGAACAATGACTCGGTCAATTTTTTATCCATTCTGATTGCAACAATTTTAGCTTATTTTTCCTTGGATAAACCTTGATGTCAATGTTCATCTTAATCATTGGAGGGATTTGGATGAAACGTTTATTTCGTTTGTTTCTATTGGCTACAAGCGTTTTTTGTTTGTATGTTTATCGATACCGAATCATAAATGCTTTTTTAAAAAGCAAGTGGCTTCGCAGTCAGCTTCTGAATCTGGCAATGCAATTGCCTTATGTTCGAAAACTTGTCGTCCGGCAATTGTAATAGGTAATGGGTTTGGGCTGAATCAAATCTGGTTCAGCTTTTTTCTTCAAACTGAATCCAGACCTTGATATAATATAGGAAAAATATTTCGGAGAGATATGAATGGAAATTCAACAGGACTTGATCTTTTGGAAAATTGTGAAAAAACTAGTGATAAAGAATGGTTTCAGACTCGCCAATATGTCGGGGGATCAGCGGGAAATATGGCTAGAGCCTTTTCGAAGCAAACATTATCATCTCGTACGTTTTGTCCGTCAAGATATCGACTGGGGAATTTGGATTTCTCAAGACATTGAACGAGCGGCAAATATGTTTGAAACGATTCGCAGGCAATCAGCAGCAAATCATTTAAATGTTCTCAATGTTTATATAACAGCCCTCCCTCCTGTGGATGATTGGGAATTCCGCATCGAAACGCCGTATATGAACGGAAAAACAACCATTCATACAGTCCTCATGGATCAGCATCATATTGATGAGAAAATCAATTTTTTGGAAGAAGCGCTATCGGTTGTTTTGGATGATGTCGGACATGAACGGGATGATCTTGCATTTGATACGGTGGATCATATCAAAACAGAATTATTTTCTTTTATTCAAAAACAGGAAAAACAAGAGCGGGCTCTTTTTGAAAACGGAAAACCTTTTTTCACCTATATTTTTTTATTTGCCCAAATTGTCATGTTTCTCATATTGGAGTGGTCTGGAGGAAGTACAAATTCCGAAACGCTGATTAAGTTCGGGGCAAAATACAATCCTGCCATTTATGATGGAGAATGGTGGCGGTTTTTTACTCCAATATTTCTTCATATTGGCATGCTTCATCTGTTAATGAATTCTTTTGCTCTCTATTTTATCGGCATCGCTGTCGAAAAAATGTACGGTTCGCTCCGGTTTTTACTTATTTACCTATTTGCAGGATTTACAGGATCGCTCGCCAGCTTTGCCTTCAGCCCTTTTTTATCGGCTGGGGCTTCCGGTGCTATTTTCGGCTTATTTGGAGCTCTTTTGTTTTTCGGGGTCATAAAGCCTAAACTTTTTTTAAGAACGATCGGCCCCAATATTCTCGTCGTAGTGGCCATCAACTTGATGCTTGGTTGGACGATCCCTAATGTGGACAATGCTGGCCATATTGGCGGCTTAATTGGCGGATTTTTAGCTGCATTTGCTTTGCAGCTTCCGAAAATGTCCCGATTTTTGACAAGAACGGTCGGCATATTGCTGGCAATTGGATTTGTATTAGGACTATGGTTTTACGGTTATGAAATTGCACCTAAACGCAATAGTGAAATGGCTCTTGCCTTTGCCCAGTCATTAATTTCAAACCAAGATTTTCAGAAGGCCTCTGACATTTTATCAGAAGCGAGAACATTGAAGGATGCTTCAATTGAAATGACATACCTTTTGGCATACTCCGAATATCGGCTCGGAAACGTCAATGAGGCAATCGAATATTTAAAAGAAGTGATCGAAAAGGATTCTGCTTTCCATCAAGCTTACTATGTACTTAGTCTCATTTATGCAGAACAAAATGAATTTGCAAAAGCAAAAGAAGCGATAGAACTTGCTTTGAAAATAGATCCGGATCGAAAGGAATATCAATTGGTGAAAGAACAGCTCAGCCGCTTCTAATTTTGCGCTTCAAACAAAAAACGTTTTGAAAAAAGCAAAATGTTGTAAGTGCAAAAGTGTATGTTTCTACCTTCAAACAAAAAATGTTTTGAACAAGGCAGGTGCATGGGCGGAAAATTTCAGTTGAAATCTCATATTGACTGTTTTTTTTCATCATTTATACTTGTTTATAGACTGCGTTGATTGATAGTTTTGAAGGTGATGTTTTTGAAAACGGTTTACGACATTCAACAGTTTTTGAAACGGTTTGGCATTATTATTTATATTGGAGATCGTTTAGCTGATCTGGAATTAATGGAAATGGAAGTAAGGCAGTTGTACCAATCGCAATTGATGGAAGCGAAAGATTTTCAAATGGCAATGCTCATTTTAGGAAGAGAAATCACAAGAGAAAAAGAAAAAAGAAAAAGAAGAGGGGAAAGAGGATCACGATATGAATGAAAACAAATGGTTGGTTGGAGTAGATTTAGGGGGGACAACCATTAAAGTTGCCTTTATCAGTATGGATGGCGAAATCATCGAAAAATGGGAAATCCCTACAGATAAATCCGGTGAAAGAATTGTAGACGATATAGCAAAAGCTATAGATGAAAAGGTGAAAGAACTCGGCGAATCAAAGGATAAGCTTGCAGGAATCGGGATGGGCGCCCCCGGCCCTGTAGATTTGGAAACGGGTGTCATATACCGCACCGTTAACTTAGGATGGAAAAATTACCCTTTAAAAGACCGTTTAGAAAAGGCTACAGGTTTACCGGCAGCAGTCGAAAATGATGCGAACATTGCGGCGCTAGGAGAAATGTGGAAAGGTGCAGGAAATAGAGAAAAAGATTTAATTTGCATAACGCTAGGAACAGGAGTTGGTGGAGGAATTATTGTCAATGGCGAAATCGTGCACGGGAACAGCGGTGCCGGAGGAGAAATCGGTCACATGCAGTCCGTGGTAAAGGGAGGAGCGCCGTGCAATTGCGGAAAAACCGGCTGCTTGGAAACCGTTGCTTCTGCGACAGGAATCGCCAGAATAGCGCAAGAAAAAATCCAAGTTGGGGGAGAAGGTTCTCAGCTGAAAACATTGTATGAAAAAAACGGATCCCTTACTGCGAAAGATGTGTTTGATGCAGCCAAAAAAGGCGATTATCAGGCAATGGAGGTTGTCGAAGAAGTGACGATGCATCTTGGACTTGCCTTAGCCACCTTGGCATCTGCGTTAAATCCGGCGAAAATTGTCATTGGCGGCGGGGTTTCGAAAGCAGGAAACTTCTTGATAGAAAAGGTTCGCCATTACTTTCAGCAATTTGTTTTTCCAGAAGCCTCCTCTGCAGAAATTGCCATTGCCGCACTTGGAAACGATGCAGGCGTCATCGGTGGGGCTTGGCTCGTAAAAACATACATATTAAAGGAATAAAAAGGACCTGTTCGCAGGTCTTTTTTTAGGTAAGTTACCATTGTAAGGAAATTTTTTTAGGCTAGATGCCATTGTAAAAAATTAATGAAGCTTTTGCTGTGATCCTTTAGCTTGATTTTTTTTGAAACTTTTTTGCGCAGGTGGCGTCTATTTAAATAGGTGATTGGAATACAATGATGAATGTAAACCAGCCACTCCTTTTGTTGATATAGTGTAAAAACCATTGATTTTTTATGAAAGAAGTATTAAGATAAACTTTAGTTATTTATCTTGAAACCTAAAAAATGGAAAAGATTGAATGTTGATGTACGCAGGTTCCACCGTTTAAGGAGGTTTAAGAATGCGTAAAAGCACGTTTTCAAAAATATCTTTTTTGTTGTTGGCGACCTTTTTTATGTGGATCAAGACATATGTAGTCTATAAAACTAGCTTTGATATTAAAATAGAAAACTTCACGCAAGAATTTATTTTATTCATAAACCCGCTCAGCTTTTTGCTTTTGGTTTTTGGTATCGGACTGTTCATGAATGAAAAAAACCGAAATCGCTGGGTTATCGGCACTAGCGTGATCATGACGATCGTGCTGTTGGCAAATGTTGTTTTTTACCGTTTTTACAACGACTTTTTGACAATCCCTGTCCTCTTTCAAGCAAGCAATATGGGGGACTTAGGAAGCAGCATTACTGAACTGCTTCAGCCGGTCGATTTCTTGATGTTTGTCGATATCGCCATTTTAATTTGGCTGTCAAGAAAACCTGTCTTCAAAAAATCGGAAAAATTAATGCGCAAGGAAAAAACCGCATACTTTCTTATGGTTGCAGCAGTATTTTTTATTAATTTAGGAATTTCGGAAACTGAACGCCCGCAGCTTTTAACACGTTCGTTTGATAGAGAGATGCTTGTGAAAAATATTGGTTTGTACAATTTTCATATTTACGACTCATTGCTTCAATCGAAAACATCTGCGCAGCGGGCTTTAGCTGACAGCAACAACTTAGTGGAAATTGAAAATTATTTAAATGCCAATAGAAAAGAACCAAATAAAGACATGCATGGAATTGCAAAAGGAAGAAACGTTATTATCGTTTCAATGGAATCGTTCCAAAACTTTGTTATCAACAATAAGGTAAATGGGCAGGAAATTACGCCGTTTTTAAATGATTTCATTAAGCAAAGCTATTATTTTGATAATTTTTATCACCAAACTGGACAAGGCAAAACATCGGATTCCGAATTTCTGTTGGAGAACTCATTATATCCATTAGGAAGGGGTTCTGTCTTTTTTACAAATGCTAACAATGAATACAATGCCACTCCAGAAATCTTAAAGGATTATGGCTATTATACAGCGGTGTTTCATGCAAACAACCGGACGTTCTGGAACCGTGATGTCATGTATAATTCTTTAGGATATGAGCGGTTTTTTGATATCAAAAGCTATGATGTAAACGAGGAAAACTCGGTTGGTTGGGGTCTGAAAGATATTCCTTTCTTTGAACAATCGGTAGAACTGCTGAAAAATGTGCCTCAGCCGTTTTACACAAAATATATTACGTTGACGAACCATTTCCCGTTTGAACTGGATGAAAGTGATAAGTTAATAGAGGAATTTCATTCAGATGATGAAGTGGTGAATCATTACTTTACAACAGTTCGTTATACGGACGAGGCTTTAAAAGTGTTTATTGAAAAATTAAAAGAAGCTGGTTTATACGACAATTCGATCATTATTTTATATGGCGACCATTACGGCATTTCCGAAAATCACAATAAAGCGATGGCACAATTTTTCGGAAAAGATGAGATTACACCGTTTGATACGATTCAATTGCAAAGAGTTCCGCTTATCATCCATATTCCTGGTGTAACAGATAAACATCCTAAAGTATTTCATCAAGTGGCGGGGCAAATTGATTTAAAACCGACGATATTAAATATGCTGGGTGTTGACACAAAAAATGATATTGAATTCGGCACGGATGTATTCTCGAACGATCGCCTTCCGTTTGTCGTATTGCGTGATGGAAGCTTTGTAACAGACAAATATGTTTACACAAGAGGAACATGCTATGATAAGGGAACAGGTGAACCTGCCCAGGATCAAAAAGCATGCGAACCGTATATGGAAAAAGCGAAAAATGAGCTGAATTATTCGGACGAAATTATTTACGGAGATCTTCTGCGCTTTTTTGATAAGGAAGGAGATCAAGGAAAAGACAGCGGGCAGCAAACCTCCGACGGCCAGCTTAAGGAAAATAAATCATAAGCTCTGATCATTTGGTCAGAGCTTTTTTTATACAACTCGATCAATGTAACTGGTTTCGTTCATACAATGAGTAATGTAGCTGTAATAAAGAGAGGAGCGTTTGCAGATGAAAATTTGTATGAATGAGACCGTCACTATAAAACAGCTCGCCGATCGGTTTCAACTTTCGGAAAGATTATTAAAAGACTCCAATCCCTGTTTGCAAAATGAACAAATCCCTGAAGGGACGGTTATTGAAATTCCAGGTTGGCGGGGGGGAAATTCTTCTTCGAGTATTGGAAAATTCATCAATATTGCCGATATCAAAAAAGTTGAGCCGATTTCAAAACCGGTAATACAGCCAAAGCGCCGTTACCATTTTCAGTCGCTTGTCAACGATATTGGAACACTAAAGGCATTTTATCCTTTTATGAAGGAACGCATCATTGGCTACAGTGTTTTAGGAAATCCTTTAATAGAGCTAATCATTGGATGCGGTTCGAAAAAAGTACATATGAACGGATCGTTTCATGCCAATGAGTGGATCACCTCTGCGATTATGATGAAGTGGCTCAACGATTACTTGCGGAAGCTTGTTTTGAACGAATATTTTAGTTCAAAGCCAGTACGTGAATTTTATGAGAACATCACTTTATCTTTCGTGCCGATGGTGAACCCCGATGGCATAAGCCTAGTCCTGGGAAGTCATGAAACAGATGTGGAAATTAGAAAACAGGCTATACAACTCAACGGAGGGAGCACGGATTTTTCTAATTGGAAGTCAAATGTGCGCGGAGTGGATTTAAATAATCAATATCCTGCTTTTTGGGAGATAGAAAAAAGGAGGAAGCCGCAAAAGACCCCATCGCCAAGGGACTATCCAGGCGATCGCCCTTTGTCAGAGCCGGAAGCTATTGCAATGGCGGAATTAGCAAAACGATCTTTATTTGATATTATATTAGCATTCCATACGCAAGGGGAAGAAATTTATTGGGGCTATCTAAATTATGAACCGGAAGTTTCAGAATTGATTGTAAAAGACTATGAGCGGGCAAGCGGTTATAAAGCTGTGCAAACAATTGATAGCCATGCAGGATTTCGGGATTGGTTTATCAAAGAATTTCGGAAGCCCGGCTTTACCGTTGAGTTGGGTGCAGGAACAAATCCGCTGCCGCTGTCCCAATTCGATGAAATTGATCGAAAAGCGAACGGAATTTTTTGGACGACACTTTTTCATTTTTCAAAATAAATAGAGAAATGGATTTTCAAATATGATCCATGGTGTTGAGATGAGGTTGAGATGAATGAGAATAATGAAGCTCTTCATTGGATTTTTATTGCTCCTCCTTTTCTCCGCTTGTGAGAGCCATCAACTCAAAAGCGGAGAAAAAGTTGCCCAAACGGACAAAAAGAATGAAAAAGAGGCAGTAAAGGAAAAAACGGAACATGAACTTCAAAGTTTGCAGCCAATTGAAATCAATTCCCAATCTTTTCAAACGATTTCAGCATGGTTTGATGAGGCGTCTGTTCTTTACATCAACAATGATGAACACGGTTCGGAAGTGATCCGCCATAATTTGGAGAGCGGATCTGACACAATATTCTACCAA
This sequence comes from Aeribacillus sp. JST-2, assembly GCF_056032925.1. NCBI lineage: Bacteria > Bacillati > Bacillota > Bacilli > Caryophanales > Bacillaceae > Aeribacillus > Aeribacillus sp. JST-2. The sequence continues at coordinate 94,980 of NZ_JBVVUU010000003.1, read as the reverse complement.
ACGAACGATCCGATCGTTCAGTTGGCTGAAAACCCCGACCGCACGATATTTCTTTTGCACTCCACATCAAGCAGCCGCCAAGCAGCATTGATGTTTGTTGATAAGAATGGCAATGAACTTTTCCGCTGGGAAATTCCGGCGTTTGACCTTCAATATATTTGGAATCCTTATCATCAATCAGAACTATTTGTCACGGCGTTTGCAGAGGATTGGTCTTATACATCCTATATTGTAGATGCAAAAGATCAAAAAGTTGTGAAAAGTCCATATCAAATACCGTTTATCCAATGGTCAGGGAAACAGCGCTTTACATACATTCACTGGAACAATGACGAACCTGAGTTAAGCGCTCCTCTTTATGAAGTGGATCTGCAAAATAAAAAAGTAGAAAAATTAGCGGAACATGCTATTGGCAACGGAAATATGTCTTCTTTTATCATGTATTTAGAAGAAGATCAGGAAAATAAAGGGTTTGGCCGATATGTGTTTCTTCGCTCTTCTTCCAAGCAGAAAGTATTTACAAAACGTGCGCCATTGGCTTCTGACAACGCCCAATGGGTATTTCCATTTTATGAATATGATAAAACGAAACATTTCGTTTATGTTTTCATACCCAATAAGCCAATGGAAACGGGTCTTTTTAAGCTTGTACAAATAAATCCTTTATCAGGCCGGGAAACGCCAATATTATCAAATGTTTCTAATTATCCCATTAAGCTTTCACCATCCGGCCGCTATGCTTTGTACGGACCACGATTGGAAAATCTAATCGATGTAGAAAAAGGAAAAGTATTTTCAATCATCCAATAAAAAAAGAATGGCCCCGCAGGCCATTCTTTTTTAGTGTGCAGCTGGAAATCCGTTGTCAACTATAGTTTTAAACGTAAACCATCCGAAAACCGCAACAGTTCCGAGCGCAAACAATACTGCTAAAAAGTTTTTGTTTTTTAAAGAACGGAAAATAGCAAAAATTCCTAGTAATGTAACTAATGAAAAAATAATAACAGTACCCATTTTCGAGCCCCCTAACGTAATAAACATATAGCGCGCTTACAAATTTTCTTCTCCATCATAATTTTAATGGCTTTTATCGGATTTGTCGAGGTGTTAATGGTAGGTTCGCCCCAAAGTCAATGCGGATTGTTATGAAAAGTTCATATTTTTACATTTATCATGGTTGTCGTTTTCTCTATGATTTATTCGTTTTTGACGGGAAAAACAAATTTTTTGTATGATGAAAAGGAAAAGTTGAAATGGTGGTGAGAAGATGAACTGGGTTAGAATCCCTCTTGGAGTGCTGCAAACAAACGCTTATATTTTAGCAAATGAAAAAAATGAATGCCTTTTGTTTGATCCGGGGGCGGAAGGTGAAAAAATCAAAACGGTTTTGCGTGAACAAAAGTTAGTTCCGCTTGCCATTTTATTAACGCATGCTCATTTTGATCATATAGGAGCGATCGATGAAATGAAAGAGGAATGGAATCTGCCAGTGTATGTCCATGAGCTTGAAAAGGAATGGCTCGGTAATCCCATGTTAAATGGATCACAATCATTGATGAACGCAAAAATTACAGCCCGACCGGCTGACAAAACGATTAAAGGGGAAGAAGCCATCGCGATCGGATCCTTTCAGTTGTCTATTTTGGAAACGCCTGGGCACTCTCCGGGAAGCGTATCGTATTATTGCAAGGAATTAAAGGCGGTTTTTTCCGGCGATGCCTTGTTTAAAGGCAGCATCGGCCGTACCGATTTATTTGGGGGAAATCATGACCAGCTTCTGAAAAGCATTCATGAAAAGCTGCTGGCGCTGCCGGAAGATACAATCGTATTGCCAGGTCACGGACCAGAAACGACAATTATCGATGAAATGGAAACAAATCCATTTTTAAACGGCTTTTCCTTTTGATTTAAACGATAACTGTTTCGTTCCGTTCGGCATTCCCCATATTTGCCAAGCTGTTGATCAGGTGAAAAAAGAAGAATCTAGACAAAACAAAAAAACCCACAGACGATTGAACCGCTGTGGGTTTTCAAAAAGTATAAACGGACTTTGAAGGCAATATTAATGGCCGCCTTGGCCAGGAACCATCATGAAGGTCGTCCAATATGTAAATCCGACGAAAAAAATGGTTAAATATGCGCCAAAAATGTAAATGTACATGCGTTCTGTAAGTTTCAAATAAGATAATAGCACGAAAAATCCTGTTTGACCAAAAAAGAGCAAAGAAGCTTCTTTCATATCTCCTAAATAAAACATAACTGCAAAAATGCCAGTCCAAAAGCCTAATACACGAAACATGCGGTCCATTCGTGATTCCCTCCTTTTATGCCACAGTTTTCATCACTTTTTATATTATAATGTACGCTGCCGTCAATTGTAAATAACCGTTTCCAATCGTTATTTTTCCCGGAAAGTCCATAATTCATGTTAGGACCGAAAAATGTTGCCGAGTTTAAAAAATACTTTCTCTTTCATTCTAATATAAAAAACAAGTAATTTCAGTGCGGAAACTCACATTTAGCGTCTAAAATTGGCTGCTCACCAACCGCCAACGTTTCTGCAAATGGGCAACGAATAATCGGAGAACCGACTTTGTTGTTATGTTTGACCCAATATACACGATATGATCAAATAAATACATGAAAGGAACAAATGTACGGCAAGAAACATGACCATTTCATTAGTATCTCTTTATACTAGCTACCATGGAATAAAATACATTAAATTAAAATAGCTTTCCATATAAACCGCCAACATTGTGCAAAACATAATTGGTCGGAAAGAAAGTATACAACGATTAAATCGTTCTATGAAAATAGGTTGAAATTTTCGATAAAACTTAAAACAGGGCGCCACTCTAAAAAAGGGTGGCATTTTTTATGCATCAATGAACCGCCACCTATCGATTCCCCGTAAACAAGTGATAATCGCTTGGATTGCTTGGCATACTTTTAGTAACGGAGTTTCTGCTTTATTGATCGACACCTCTCAAATGGCTAATGAGCGTTACCGACGCCAGTGACTTGGTTATCCTTCCGACAATTTGAACTCATATGGATGGAAATAATTTTTCTAAATATGCCAAAAAGCTTTTTCTCCCTTTATTTTTGTATGAAGGATAAATCATCTCGCTCCGAAATTCACATTTTGTGCTATGTCATTGCATAGAAAATGAAATTTCCGTGGTTCGCTTTTTTCCTTTGCCTTCGTTAAGATGAAAGCAACAAGCTTGAAAGGAGGCACAGATGGTGGATATAGAAAAGTTCAGCGGGCAGTTAATAGATAAGGCGTGTTCGCTCAAAGCGACGGATATTCATATCGTTCCTAGAAAAAAGGATGCCGCCATCCATTTTCGAATCGGTTTTGACATCATTCAAATGCTCACGGTTTCAAAAATGGTATGTGAACGGCTGATTTCCCATTTTAAATTTATAGCGCAAATGGACATTGGCGAAAAGAGGCGTCCGCAAAATGGAGCGTTAACACTTCAAACCATTGCGGGTGATGTGAACATTCGCCTCTCCACATTGCCGACGGTTTTTGACGAAAGTTTGGTCATCCGCATTTTTCTTGAACAACCGGCTGAAACGCCGGAAGAGCTTTCGCTTTTTCCATCTGCAGCAAAGAAATTGCTGTCTTTTTTGCAGCATACGCACGGTTTAATCATTTTTACTGGACCGACGGGCTCAGGCAAAACGACAACCCTTTACTCCCTGCTTGATTATTTGAAAAAACATTTCCGAAGAAGCGTCATCACCCTTGAAGATCCAGTGGAAAGAAAAAATGAGAATATGCTTCAAGTACAAGTGAATGAAAAAGCCGGCATTACATATCCTTTGGGGTTAAAGGCCATTTTGCGGCATGATCCTGACGTCATTATGGTTGGGGAAATCCGCGATGAGGAAACGGCACATATCGCAATAAGAGCGGGTTTAACTGGTCATCTCGTGTTAACTACTATGCATACGCGCGACGCTAATGGAGCGATTTACAGACTTCTCGAATTCGGTGTTTCCATTTCTGAAATTGAACAAACATTGATTGCTATTGCAGCGCAGCGGCTTGTGGAATTAGTTTGCCCGTTTTGCGGGACGGATTGCTCCCCTTATTGCAAAAAATTAAGAAAAAGAAATCGTCTTGGCGTTTATGAACTGCTGTATGGAAAACCATTAAATGCGGCTATCCAAAAAGCAAAAGGAGCGGAATGCGAGGTTGATTATGTCAAGTTAAAAGATGTTATCAAAAAAGGAATCGCATTAGGCTATTTACATCCGCAATCTTATAAACAATGGGTGTATGAATATGAGGCGTAAGCATAGATGGAATAAAAAGATGCAGGCGCAATTTTTGAAAAAAGCAGGTGAATTGCTTTCAGAAGGATATACATTAAACGAAGCGCTCAGCTTTATGAAGATTCATTGGCCTAAAAAATATCATAGAGATTTGGAATTGTGTATCCAATGGCTTTCAGAAGGAAATTCGTTAAGTACGGCTTTCAATAAAATCGGTTTTCATCGCAGAGTGTTGAGCTATTTATTTTTTGCGGAAAAACATGGCGATTTAAAGTTTGCATTTAAGGAAAGCGCCTTAATGATGGAAAAGCAAATGGCACATTTGGAGAAATTTGTTCAAGTAATCAGGTATCCGATATTTTTATCTGGGCTTTTAATGGTAATTTTATTGGTTGTCCAAACGATTGTCGCTCCCCAATTTACCCATCTGTTTGATTCCATGCAGACGGATGCGTCATTTTTTCTGTTCTTATTAACGATCGTTTTTCAAGGAATAAAATGGGTATTGATCATAATGGTGATCTTAACGATTCTTATGCTCGTAGGCTACTGGAGCTATGTGCGAAAAATGCCTCCAATTAAGCAACAGCTTCTCTTCCTGAAAATTCCTCTTGTTTCCAAAGCTTTGCGGCTTTTCCATAGTTACTATTTTTCCTTGCAGTTAAGCAATTTGTTAAGAGGGGGATTGTCTGTTTTTGAATGTCTCACCCTTTTTCAAGAGCAAAGCTTGCTTCCGTTTTATAAAGAAGAGGCTACGATTATGATCGAACAATTGAAAACAGGACAAACGCTTGACCGAATCATATCCAACCAGCCATTTTTTGAAAAAGAACTTGCTGCCGTCATCTTCCATGGACAAACGGTCGGTCATTTAGCAAGGGAACTTTATACTTACAGTCGTTTCTTATTGGAAAAAATGGAAGAAAAATTTATAAAGATGACGAGTTTTATCCAACCAACTATTTTTATATGCATTGGCATTTTCATTTTAGTCGTTTATTTGTCTATTTTACTTCCAATGTACGAAATGATGGAAAAAATTTAGATTTTAGGAAGGACTGGGATAATGAGAAACGAAAACGGTTTTACGTTAGTCGAGATGCTTGTTGTTTTGCTAGTGATTTCCATTTTGCTATTAATTACGATTCCCAACGTTGTCGCTCACAATAAAAATATCCAAAACAAAGGATGTGAAGGTCTGATCGATATGGTGCAAGGTCAAGTTGTGGCGTATGAAATGGAATATCAGCAAACTCCATCAATCAACGATTTAATAGAGAAAGGATATTTGCCAAATAATTCGCTGAAATGCCCGAATGGTGAGGCAATTGAGATCGATGCAAGCGGAAATGTTAAAAAGCAATAATCAAGAAGGCTTTACGTTTTTGGAAATGCTTATCGTTTTATCTGTTTTTGCAGTTGTCAGTGCGATTGTTTGGATGGGAGCCATCAATATATATCGCGAAAAAACCGTTGATTTGTTTTTCCTTCAGCTTGAGAAAGATTTGTTGTATATTCAGCAGCGTGCATTGATGAGAAAGGAAACGATTTATTTGTTTTGGTACCCCGATCAACACTATTATGAAGCGGAATTATCGGGGTTAAAAGGTGAATTGTTTGAGAGAAGATATGACAAAAACATAAATGTCGAACCGACTACAATGAAATTTCCGATCGAATATACGCAAAACGGTTTCGTGAATAAATCTGGTTCGATATTGATCAATTATAACAACAAAACATATAAAATGATTTTTAATTTAGGAAGAGGGAGATTTCGTGTCGAAGAATTCAAACGGGTATACACTCGCTGAAACGTTAATGTCCTTTTCCCTATGGTGCTTTCTTTCCATCACCATGATTCCGGTAGTCGCCGAATTGTTGCAACAACAAAAGAAAACTGATGCCTCCGTTATCGCTCACCAATTATTAAAAGAAGAGCTTGAACGCTTTGTTTTTGAAAATAAAAAAACAGAGGGCAAGGTTGAAAAACAGGGATTCCAGTTTGAACTGAGGTGGGGAAAGAAGGGGGAGAATTATGCTGAGTTATGTTTACAATGGAAAAAAGACAACAGGTCTGAAGTTTGCGGTTATGCCATTGAATGATAGCGGCTATACATTTCCGAACATGCTCATTGCGTTTATGGCCACTTTAGTGATTGTCTCCACCTTCTCACCCCTTCTATTGTTCTTTTTCAAAATTGGTATGTACGAGCAAGATATCAATGGAAACGAATGGAATTTATTTTTAGTTGAACTCCATCGAGAGGTAAAAGCGGCTAGACAAATTGAGGCGGCAAACAATACTTTCTCCTATATAAACAGCGAAGGAGAATTGATCACTGTCAGCCATTACAACGATTTAATTCGATATCAGGTTGAGGGCAAGGGTCATGTCGTTCTTTTACGAAATGTCCGCAACGCTCAATTTTCTGCTGTAAAAAATGGAGTGAAAATAGCCGTAACAAGCAAGAATGGAAAAAAATATGAAGGGAGTATTCGGGATGTAAAAGGTGTGCTGCCAAAATGAAGTGCGAAAAAGGCCATGTTTTTCCTTTTACAATTGCTCTTGTATTGTTTTGTTTGATGGTAGCCTCAGCATATGCTTCCATTTATATGGAAAAGCAGAGGTTTACTCATGATACAAAAGAGTTTTACATGCTTGAAACATTAATGCTTTTTGCTGTCCAACATTCCTTAACAAACATGGAAGAAGCAAACGATCAAATGAATATTGATTTGCCAACGGGTACGATTGTGTATCAAAAGAAAAAAACGGCAGATGGGATCATTCGTGTTGACATTTTTTGTGAAACGAAAAAAGGTTCACAATATAAGGCGGATTTTGATTACGATGTGTTGCAGAGACGCATTATTCGTTGGAACGAATATTATTAAATCCCCAATTTTCAAAAAGCGATACATGATTTATTACCAATTATGAAAATAGTCTGCCAGTTTGTATAAATATTGAGAAATTAGGCCAGAATGAAAAAAACTAAACTTTGAGAGGTGTTTTCATGTCTGCAAATGATTATGTCAAATTTGTCACAGAGCAGATTGTCAAATATATCGATACACCTAAAGAAGTGAGAGTTCAAAGGAAAGCGGAACGAAAAAATGCCAAAACGCCGTTTTTAACAAAATGGTTTGGGATATTGCCAATGTCGCTTTCAATGCTTATGAAAAAGAAAAGATAACGTGCGGCTTTTTTTCAAAAAAGGGCAGCCGGCTAGGATCTTGCAAAAAAGTCTACTTGCCAGAACGGCCGATAAAATTTTTCAATCAGTTCGCATATTCCGAAAGATTGAAATGGGAAGTGTTTTCCATCTGGAATCTTTTGTGAAAAAGGCGCTGTTAGCTTGCACCAAACATGTTCCCAAAAAGTTTTACTGAAATTCTCAATGAATCGCTTGCTGTGATAAATAAAACATTCCACCGTTTTGAATTTCAATTTCAATTCGCGGTTTGTACAGATCTTGAATCGCCTGTTTTTCTATCCAATAAAGATCCGGTTTTTCATCCAAATCCTCATAAAAATGATCTAAAAGGAACAAATCAGCCTTCATTCTTTTTTCGGCTTCTTCCGCCCATTGATGGTCTTCTTGCTTAATTTTTTCCAACACATAGTTTTTTATTCTGTTTAGACCGCTAAAAGGTTTAATTAAAGGCGTTATTGTAAAGCAGTAATCGGGAATTTTCGGGGTTAACTCGAGCTTTTGTAATTTTTCTTGGAAATGATCCACCATCACTCCGTTTATTAAATGGAGCCCGAGAGAATAAATTTGATCTTTCTTTTTGTCGCAAATATAGGAAACCTTTAAGTTTATGCCGAGCCACGGCTGAAGAGGAACGTTTTGCTCCGTTCTTTTCTTTTGTTCGTATAAACGGATATAGGCTGCAAGCTTTTTCGTTGCAGCAAAAATTTGGTGCAATCTTGGGGATCCAAAATGCACTCGTTCACCTTTTAAATCGGCAGGCGCTTCTTGGGCATTTGTAATAAATGTCAATTTCATCGGGTTCGGCGTTCCTCCTGTTTTTCTTAAGTACTGCCAGTAAAAAGGCCTGTTCATTAAGGCTTCATCCATTTCATTTGTCAGCTGTACAACAAAATAACCATTATTTTCTTCTATGATTGGGCAGGAGTTCGCCTCAAAAAAACTCATTAAAAATGAAGAAATTTCAGATTGCTGCATGTTTTCGCCTCCCTATTTTCTCCAGATTTCTCACGTTTTCTTTTAATTACTTTTACATCCAATAGCTTCTTCACCTCAATGTTGTGGATATCACTGGAATTTTTTAATATATTACATAAAGGGGCTATCCTAACAAACAGATTTACAATATCTGTAATAAGTGGTATGACCGTGCATAAATTTTTCACACTGCTCATGGTCGCTCACCCTCCTTGTCCTTATTTAATTTGTTTTTCCTTGTGCACTTGGTCTCCGAAGTTTAAAATAGCAGCTAAATTTTCCATTTTTATTTTCATCTCCCCTTCTGAACTTGATTGAAATATAATATCTTCCAAATGTTCGTCAAAATTGCGAATGTCAAGCCTTGTTAAAATATCATCCAATTCTCCGATGACACGTTCAAATAGATGGATTTTTTCATATAACAGCTTTAAAATGTGCTCCTCCACCGTATTTTTCGTTGCCATGTTGTAAATAAACACATCACGTTTTTGGCCGAGGCGATGGATGCGGCCTATTCTTTGTTCCAGCCGCATTGGGTTCCATGGAAGGTCATAGTTGATAATGTGATTGCAAAATTGCAGATTGATTCCTTCTCCCCCTGCTTCAGTAGCGATAAGCACTTGAGCACGGTTTTTAAACAAATCTCTCATCCAATCTTTTTTCCCTCGTTTAAAACCGCCTCGAAACGGAACGGATGTAATTCCATGTTGTTTTAAAAACCATTGCAGATAGAGCTGGGTCGCCCTGTATTCAGTAAATATGATTACTTTATCTTTTATTTCTTGGATCAATTCCACCGCTTTTTCCGCTTTTGAATTTTGCTCTACTTTATCGACAATGTCCATAAGATAAACAATGACGTCTTCAGGCAAGAAGGCGGTGCTTTTCTCTTCAGGTTTATGAAGCATTTTTTTTAATGTCATATAAACGGCTTCTCTGCTTGAACATGCCTCTCTGAGCAAAGTCATAAGAGAAAAGCCCCCGTAAGGAATGGCCGTTGTTGTTCGAATTTGGCGAATGGCATCATACATGGCTTGTTCTGTTTCCGAAAAACGAATCCAAATCGTTTTGACATGCCTTTTTGACCATTCAATCCCTGTATTACTGCGCCGGTTTCGAATCATCACTTTGTTGACCAGTTCGCGCAAATGTTCATCCCGCTGAAGACGACCGCCTTTTTTCTTAAACTCTTCGTTAAAAAATTGCTCATTGCCCAAATGGCCAGGCTTTAAAAGAGAGACGAGATTGAAAATTTCTTCAATCCGATTTTGAATCGGCGTGGCAGTCAATAATAAGCAAAATTTTTTCTTTACATTTTGAACAAATTCATAGTTTTTCGTTTTATTATTTTTTAATTTATGGGCTTCATCAATGATGACCATATCATAATCCAAGCCGTAAATGATTTCTTTATGCGGGCTCCTTTTCGCTGTGTCCAGCGAGGATACAACGATATCGCAATTCTCCCAAACATAGCTTTTTCTTTGTTCTACGGCGGGAATATAAAATTTTTCGTTTAATTCTTTCACCCATTGTGATACGAGAGAGGCCGGCACTAGGATCAGCACTTTTTTAACAAGGCCGCGAATCATATACTCTTTTAAAATTAACCCTGCTTCAATTGTTTTTCCTAAGCCGACTTCATCTGCCAAAATCGCTTTTCCGTTCATTTTTTCTATAACAGTTTGGGCAACTTCCAGCTGATGGGGAAGTGGTGTTAAATGATTTAAATGCTTCGGTGCTATTAACCCTTCAAAAGATGGAATGGCGAGATGGTTCGCGACTTCAAACGCCAATTTATATAAAGTCCAATTAGCCCATGGTCCATCGTCTTCCAATCTTCTCAAAAAGCCTTCTTCCCAATTCGTTTGAAACCGGATGTCGAGATCCATCTGTGACACCCCTTTCCAATGATGATCAATGTTCAGTTTTCTTACATGAAAATAAATTTTTTTCTTTTTATAAAGTGAAATAATGGACAAAAAACGAACGATTCAAATTGATTTTTTTAAATTATATGGAAAAAAGTATTGATGAAAAATGATAAAGATGGTACGATGAAACCATAGTTATTTGCAAGGAATTTCAAGCTGTTTCCGCTCATCTTTTTCCTATTTGTCGAACATGTCTACTTTTCATTTTTCTCTTTTTCATAAAAAAATATGTGCGGATGAAAACAAGGGGAGAGACCTCACGGAGGCGCCGAAGGAGCAAACATATATGTGAATCTCTCAGGCAAAAAGACTCTTGTTTGACGCAGCTCTGGAGAGTGTTTGCTATACGGCAAACCACCAAAGAGGAAAACCTTTATAGGTAAACTTTCAGGTGAAAGGACAGAGACAGCCGAACAAATCATCTTGTCTCTAACATTGAGACTAGATGATGACAGGCTGTTTTCTGCCCTTTTTCTGTTTGAAAAGGGCAAACAATAGAATGGCCAGCAGGAGGGGAAGGAGAATTGAAGACTCAATTAAAGCGAACGCCGCTTTTTGAAGTGTATGAGAAACATGGAGCGAGGACAATCGATTTTGGAGGATGGGAATTGCCCGTGCAATTTTCCTCGATTAAAGAGGAACATCATGCCGTCCGATCAAAAGCAGGCTTATTTGACGTTTCCCATATGGGGGAAATCATTGTGAAAGGCAAAAAAAGTTTGGCTTTTTTGCAAAGGATGTTAACAAACGATGTGTCTAAACTTGAAGAAGGACGAGCGCAGTATACCGCCATGTGTTTTGACAACGGCGGATGTGTCGATGATCTGATCGTTTACCGTTTATCAGCAGAAAAATATTTGCTTGTTGTCAATGCAGCAAATATTGAAAAAGATTACAAGTGGCTTTTGACCCATCAAGAAGAAAATGTAGAATTGCAAAATATTTCAAATCATTGCGCCCAGCTCGCATTACAAGGACCAAAAGCGGAAAATGTATTGCAAACTTTAACAGACGTCGATTTATCAATGTTAAAATTTTTGCAATTTATTGAAAATGCGCCGATAGCAGGAAGAAGAGCGTTGATTTCCCGCACAGGCTATACAGGGGAAGACGGGTTTGAAATCTATTGTCGAAATGAGGACGCTGTTTTCTTATGGAATGAAATTTTGCATGCGGGCAGTAAAGAAGGGTTGATTCCTTGCGGTTTGGGAGCACGCGACACTTTGCGGCTGGAAGCAGCATTGCCGCTGTACGGCCAGGAGCTCACGAAAGACATTACCCCGATCGAAGCTGGAATCGGCTTTGCGGTGAAACTGAATAAAAAAGAGGATTTTATCGGAAAAACTGTGTTAAAAGAGCAAAAGGAAAAAGGGATACTGAGAAAGGCTGTCGGGATTGAGATGATGGATAAAGGCATCCCCCGAACGGGTTATGAATTGTTTAAAGGCGATCAAAAAATCGGCTTCATTACTTCCGGCACCTATTCTCCGACATTAAACAAAAGCATCGCCCTTGCCATGGTGAAAAAAGAGTTTGCAGAATGCGGCGCCGAAATTGAAATTGAAATCCGGAAAAAACGGCTGAGAGCGAAAATTGCACCAACCCCGTTTTATAAACGCCAACAGAAAAATAGATAATGAGGAAAGGAGAAGTTTTCATGAAACACCGTTATTTACCGATGACGGAGGCGGATCGGAAAGAGATGCTGGAGGCCATCGGCATCCAATCTGTCGATGAGCTATTTGCTGATATACCGGAGAGAGTGAGGTTTAAAGGAGAATACAACATTAAAAAAGCAAAACCGGAAACAGCCTTGTTCCGTGAACTTTCGATTCTTGCCGGCAAAAATAAAGATTTAAAAACGAACGTTTCGTTTCTCGGCGCTGGTGTATATGACCATTACATCCCGGCAATTGTTGATCATGTGATTTCCCGTTCGGAATTTTATACAGCTTATACCCCTTATCAACCTGAAATATCTCAAGGCGAGCTTCAAGCCATTTTTGAATTTCAAACAATGATTTGCGAATTAACTGGGATGGACGTTGCCAACTCTTCAATGTATGATGGCGGAACAGCTTTGGCAGAAGCAGCTTTGTTGGCAGCCAACCAAACGAAAAAGAAAAAAGTGCTCGTTTCCCAAACAGTTCACCCTGAAACGAGGGAAGTTTTAAAAACATATGCAAAAGGACAGAACATTGAAGTGGAGGAAATCCCCCATCATCAAGGCATCACAAATATCAACGCTTTAAAAAATATGATGAGCGGCGAAATAGGGGGAGTGATGATCCAATATCCAAACTTCTTCGGACAAATAGAACCGCTGTCTTCCATTGAAGAAATTGTTCATCAGGAAAAGGCAATGTTGATTGTTTCAAGCAATCCGCTTGCATTAGGTGTGCTTGCGCCGCCTGGAAAATTTGGTGCCGATATCGTCACCGGCGATGTTCAGCCGTTTGGAATACCTTTGTCCTTCGGAGGTCCCACTTGCGGCTATTTCGCCGTAAAGAAACAGCTCATGCGGAAAATTCCTGGCCGGCTCGTCGGGCAAACAGTGGATGAAGAAGGAAAACGCGGTTTTGTTCTGACACTGCAGGCAAGGGAACAGCACATTCGGCGAGATAAAGCAACATCCAACATTTGTTCCAACCAGGCGTTAAATGCTCTCGCTGCCTCTGTTGCCATGGCTGCTCTTGGAAAAAAAGGTGTAAAAGAAATGGCTTATCAAAATATTCAAAAGGCAAACTATGCCAAAAACTTTTTGTTAGGAAAGGGTTTTGAAATTCCATTTCAAGGTTCCATTTTTAATGAGTTTGTCGTAAAGCTCAAGCAACCTGTCTCTTTCGTAAACAAAAGATTGATGGAAAAAGGAATTATTGGCGGATATGACCTTGGCCGAGACTATCCAGAACTGGAAAATCACATGCTTGTTGCGGTTACAGAATTGCGCACAAAAGAAGAAATCGACTTTTTTGTTAAGGAACTGGAGGAATGGCAATGAAAGATCAGCCGTTAATTTTTGAAAGATCAAAACCGGGGCGGATTGGCTACAGTCTTCCTGATTTAGATGTGCCCGAGGAGAATCTTGAACACCTCATTCCACATCATTATTTACGAAAAGAAGAGGCTGAATTGCCTGAAGTTTCCGAACTAGATATTATGAGGCATTACACAGCATTATCCAAGAGGAATCATGGAGTAGATTCCGGTTTTTACCCACTTGGTTCTTGCACGATGAAATATAACCCGAAAATGAATGAGAATGCAGCGAGATTAACGGGGTTTACCCATATTCATCCTCTGCAGGATGAGGAAACCGTTCAAGGGGCTATGGAAGTCATGTATGATTTACAAGAGCATTTAAAAGAAATTACAGGCATGGACGCAGTCACTTTGCAGCCGTCGGCAGGAGCCCACGGAGAATGGACGGGATTGATGATGATTCGCGCCTATCATGAAGCAAACGGGGAAAAGCAGCGGATGAAAGTGATTGTTCCTGATTCTGCCCACGGAACAAATCCTGCTTCAGCAAGTGTTGCCGGATTTGAAACCGTAACCGTTAAATCCAATGAAAACGGTCTTGTTGATTTGGATGATTTGAAGAAGGCAGTCGGCGATGATACTGCTGCTTTGATGCTGACAAATCCAAATACGCTCGGTCTCTTTGAAGAACAAATTTGCGAGATTGCCGAAATCGTCCATGAAGCTGGTGGAATGCTGTATTATGACGGAGCCAATTTGAACGCTGTATTAAGCAAAGCAAGGCCAGGAGATATGGGATTTGATGTCGTTCATTTGAATCTTCATAAAACCTTTACAGGCCCGCACGGAGGGGGCGGCCCTGGTTCGGGTCCGGTCGGAGTAAAACATGAATTGATACCGTTTTTGCCGAAACCTGTTTTAATAAAAGATGGGAATTATTTCCACTTTGATTACGATCGTCCGAAATCGATCGGTCGGGTCAAACCGTTTTATGGAAATTTTGGCATCAATGTCCGCGCATACACTTATATCCGGTCGATGGGTCCGGACGGCTTGAAGGCAGTGACAGAAAATGCCGTCCTGAACGCCAACTATTTGTTAAGAAAATTAGCACCGTATTACGATTTGCCCTATGACCGCATTTGCAAACATGAATTTGTTTTATCTGCGAAGAGGCAAAAAAAATTGGGCGTCCGCGCTCTTGATATTGCGAAAAGATTGCTTGATTTTGGCTATCATCCGCCTACGATTTACTTTCCTCTTAATGTTGAAGAATGCTTGATGATTGAGCCAACTGAAACGGAATCAAAAGAAACGCTCGATGCTTTTATTGAAGCAATGATTCAAATTGCAAAAGAAGCGGAAGAACAGCCGGAAATCGTTCAGGAAGCTCCGCATACAACCGTCGTAAAGCGGCTTGATGAAACACTTGCCGCAAGAAATCCAATCTTAAAATATGAAAAAAAATAAGGATTCGCGTGTTGCGGCGAATCCTTATTTTCCTGTTTTAATTTTTCCTGTCCATTTTTTAAATCCGCCTTTTAAATAATAGAGATCATGATATCCTTTCCTCTTTAAAAATTGAGCTGCCCGCCCGCTTCTTGCGCTTGATTGGCAATACAAATAAACAGGCTTATCCGGTCGGATTTCTTTATAGCGTTGGCGTAACTGGGTTAAAGGAATATTCCGCGCCCCTAAAATATGTCCCCCTTCAAATTCATTCGGTTCACGCACATCAATCAGCTGGGCTTTTCGATAGCCAGCCTTAAATTCCTCTTCTGTCAGTCCTTTCATAATCCGCTTTTGATAAAGAAATGTGATAAGAAAATAAACAATGATGGCTGCCAGAATGAGTAATGACCAATACACGCTTGTTCGACTCCTTTTTCTTTTATTTCCCATTGATTGAAACACGGCGCCTTTTTATCGACAACTTTTATTATATAAAACACGAAAAGAATTGTCATTTCTTTTCAAGATTGTTTTATTTAACAACAAGGGCTTAATTTGATAGACTAAATAGGCAAATATTATAATGCAAAGAGGGTTTTGAAAATGGGAAAAGAGACATGGAATTTCATTGACTCCGGTTTTTCATCACCATCTTATAACATGGCTCTTGACGAAGCTTTATTGGAATGGCACAGCGAAGGAAAAATAGCGCCGACAATTCGTTTTTATGGCTGGGATCCGCCGACATTATCGATCGGATATTTTCAAAAAGTCGAAAAAGAAATTGATATGGATGCTGTCAAACGCCACGGTTTAGGATTTGTCCGCCGTCCGACAGGCGGCAGAGGGGTATTGCATGACAAAGAGCTTACATATAGCGTCATCGTCTCAGAAGAACATCCGAAAATGCCGAAAACAGTGACAGAGGCTTACCGTGTCATTTCCGAAGGCATTTTGCAAGGTTTCCGACTTTTGGGATTAGAAGCCTATTTTGCTATTCCGAAAACAGATGAGGAAAAGCAACATCTCAAAAATCCGCGGTCATCCGTATGTTTTGATGCACCGTCTTGGTATGAGTTGGTGGTGGAAGGACGAAAAGTGGCAGGCAGCGCTCAAACTCGACAGAAAGGCGTTATATTACAGCATGGCTCCATATTGTTGGACTTAGACGAACAACTGCTTTTTGATTTGTTTAAATACCCGAATGAGCGAGTCCGGGAAAGACTGGAAAGAAATTTTAAAAAGAAAGCCGTTGCGATAAATGAATTGCGAAAGGAGTCCGTGACAATGGCTGAAGCATGGAATGCCTTTAAAAAAGGTTTTGAAATCGGGCTTGACATAGATCTCAAACCTTATGAGTTGACGGAAGAGCAAGAGAACTATGTCAGACAGTTGGCGAAGGAAAAATATGAATCGGATGATTGGAATTTCAGAAGATAAACTGAAGCGGTTTTTCCCGCTTTTTTCTTTGGCAGCAATAATTTTTGGCATGGGATCTGTAAACGGCAAGGGCAGGCTATATTTTCAAAAGGCAACCGACAAATTTCTTCATTGTACCGCTTGTTTATCAAATTATCTAAGATTTTCTTTTCTTTCCTTCGTTTTTTGATTAGTTTTTCATTTGACTTTTATGAAGAAATATGCATATCATACAATATATAGAGCGAACAAAAGTTCTTACATACTATATATTGTAATATTTTGTTGAATATATTGTCGAAATGTGGTAACTTTAAACGAGTATCATATTTTTAAGGGAGTTGTGAAAATGAGTGCAGCGCTGAAAGAGAAATTAAAGGTTGATGTAGATAAGCTGAATAAGGATATCAGCCATTTTCCGCAAGTACATCCGATTACGGAAGATATGAATATTACACACAAGGGCGTTTCAAGATTAGTCATGCTTGACAGATATTCATTTAAAGATACCGAAAAGATTACTCTTTCTGAAGGCGATTTTGTCGTCCTGACAATTAAAGAAGATCCAAAATTTCCGGCAAGGGGTCTGGGCTACATTTTAGAAATTGATTGGGAAAACAAAAAAGTAAAAGTGCAAGTGGAAGAAGAGTTCCTTCATTCGCTCGAAAAGCCTGAAGAAAGAGAAACGGGGATTATCGTTCGATCTCTGGATGTGATTGAAAAGCCGCTTGAAATCTTTTATGAACAAATTGCCAAAAGAAACGCAACAGGCCTTGCGGCAGTGGAGAAAACAGAGGAAAAAAGAAAAGAATGGTTTGAAAAATTTTATGATGAGCTGGTCCATTTAAACTTTATCCCTGCAGGCCGCGTTTTGTACGGTGCAGGCGCCGGAACGGATGTTACGTATTTTAACTGCTACGTCATGCCGTTTGTAAAAGACTCGCGCGAAGGAATTTCTGAACATCGAAAACAAGTGATGGAAATTATGAGCCGGGGCGGCGGTGTCGGCACGAATGGCTCAACATTGCGTCCGCGCAATACATTAGCGCGTGGAGTAAACGGAAAATCTTCCGGGTCTGTGTCGTGGCTCGATGATATTGCCAAACTAACGCATCTTGTTGAGCAAGGCGGCTCCAGACGCGGAGCGCAAATGATTATGCTGGCTGACTGGCATCCGGACATCATTGAATTCATCGTTTCCAAAATGCAAAATCCGCGCATCTTGCGTTTTTTAATTGAAAATACGGAAGATGAAGGAATTAAAAAAGCCGCGCAGGATAAGTTGAAATTTACGCCCCTCACTGATCAGGAAATCGCCATGTACCAAGGCATTGTAAACTACAAAAACATGCCGGGCTACGGCGGCTTCACGGAGAAGATCATTCAAGAAGCGGAAGAAAAACTGCGCACAGGCGGAACATACAGCGTACATAATCCGGAATTTTTGACCGGTGCGAATATTTCCGTCTGTTTAACAAAAGAATTTATGCAAGCGGTCGAAGAAGATAAGGAATATGAATTGCGCTTTCCGGATGTTGAGACGTACTCTGAAAAAGAAATGAGCATTTATAATGAAAAATGGCACGAAGTCGGTGATGTGCGCGAATGGGAAAAAATGGGCTACCGCGTCCGCGTCTATCGAAAAATCCGCGCTAGAGAGCTTTGGAAGCTGATTAACATTTGCGCAACCTATTCGGCTGAACCGGGTATTTTCTTCATCGACAATGCCAACGATATGACAAACGCAAGAGCGTATGGACAAAAGGTCGTGGCAACAAATCCGTGTGGTAAAGCAGCTTAGTTTGCCTCACGTTAAAAACTGCGGAATGAAGCAGGAACCCTGAGACGGGAACCTGAACCGAAGGCTGAGCCTAAAAACTCAGTCAGGGGCAACGCATAGGCGGTGAACCTCCGATGGAGAATATAATCCGCCCACGAGGCCGCAGCATTGCACACAAATCATGCCTATGCCATGCAGACACAAGATAAAACCGTCTGAATGGCTGCAAAAAATAAAAACCGTTTCAATCGTCATGCAGCAAAAACGTGTGCAATGAAAACATATGCTGAACTAACGGGAAATGAACCGTTAGAACTGGAGGATAAAAAGCCTCCGGGATAACAAATATTGGAACAGCCGCTCGCTCCATATTCTGTCTGTAATCTGGCAGCCGTAAACTTGGCGAATATGGTAGACAAAGAAAAGAAAGTTGTTGATTTTGAAAAACTAAAACGCACGGTAGAAATCGGTGTGCGTTTGCAGGACAACGTCATTGACGCAACCCCTTATTTCCTTGAGGAAAATAAAAAGCAAGCGCTCGGTGAACGGCGCGTTGGTTTAGGCGTCATGGGCTTGGCTGACCTGCTCATTTACTGTGAGAAAGAATATGGAGCTGAAGATGGCAACAAGCTTGTTGACGAAGTGTTTCAAACAATCGCAACGACAGCGTACCGCGCTTCGATTGAACTGGCGAAGGAAAAAGGCAGCTTCCCATTCCTTCAAGGGAAAACGGAAGAGGAAACGCAAAAATTAAGAGAAGCCTTTATCAATACGGGCTATATGAAAAAGATGCCGGAAGACATACGCCATGACATTTTAAAATACGGCATTCGCAATTCTCATTTGTTAACCGTTGCACCAACAGGCAGCACTGGAACGATGGTTGGCGTATCGACAGGATTGGAACCTTATTTCTCATTTTCCTATTACCGCAGCGGACGCCTCGGCAAATTCATAGAAGTCAAAGCCGATATTGTTCAAGAGTATTTGGATCAACATCCGGAAGCTGATCCGAACCATTTGCCAAATTGGTTTGTGACAGCAATGGATTTGTCGCCGGAAGCGCATGCGGATGTACAATGCATCATACAGCGCTGGGTCGACTCAAGCCTTTCCAAAACGGTAAACGCACCGAGAGGCTATTCAGTTGAACAAGTGCAAAAGGTTTATGAACGTTTATGGAGAGGCGGGGCAAAAGGCGGAACCGTTTATGTCGACGGAAGCCGGGATACACAAGTGCTGACGTTAACAGCGGAAGAAAACTCTTTTGATGACAACAGCGAACTTCCAAAAGAAAATGAAGGAAAAGTTGTATTAATGAACACTGTTCAAGATTTGCGGTCAACGGATGTCACATATGGCAACGAGGTAGGTAACACCTGCCCTGTTTGCCGTGAAGGTACGGTGCAGGAAATTGGCGGCTGCAACACGTGTACAAACTGCGGCGCCCAATTAAAATGCGGATTGTAAAAAATGAAGCGGCAGAAGAGAATCTGCCGCTTCATTTTTATCTGTGTGACCGGTTCCGAATATTTCAAGCGTTGTGGGAGCTCGACGAATAAGTAGCGGAAAACAATGTTTTTTCCGGAGTTTCCTAAATGATGAACTTCCAAAAAGAATGGGACTATTAGAAAAGAGCTCTATTTTTCTTTTTTCCTTTTTTTCCTTCTATGACGGTTAAATGGTTATGATTTCTTCGCTTTTTAACGGAAGACGACGTTCTAGCTCTTGCTTGATAACCTTTCTTATGCAAGCTCTTCATCTTTTTATCTTTATATCTCTTTTTCGATTTTTTAGCGGCTTTTAAAAATTGGGCATATTCTTTATTCAATCGCCTTTTCATCACCATGCGAAAGATGAGAACGATGATCCCAATGACGACCGCCCAAACGAACAGCTGATAAAAAAAAACCTTCGTTTGAAAGAAAAACATGTAGAAAAGCCCAAAAACGCTCATGAGAGAAATAATGAAAAACACAGGGTGGAAGGGATAACGGTTCATCAAAAGGCCACCTCCCGTCAATCGTTTTATTATAGCTTATTAAAAGGAAGAAAATAAGTTTCAGTCACATTAACTGATTTGTTCCATTCTTTCTTTTTCTTGTTCTAATGCTTGAAGTCTTTCAAAGCTTGCGATCGCCACCTCCACTTGATCGTCTGAAGGTTCTTTCGTTGTCAGAAGCTGAAGCCAGAGTCCGGGGTAGCCAAACCATTTCAAAACCGGGAGATGGCGCAACTTGTTCGTCAATTGCAGCACTTCAAACGAAATGCCGATAACAATCGGAATGAGCGCAATTCTGTCTACAATGCGGAGCCAAAGCGGTTCAGTCGGAACAACCATATACACAAATACGCCTACGATCACAGTAAATAAAATGAAACTTGAACCGCAGCGGTAATGTAGTCTTGACTGCTTTTGCACGTTCTCAACCGTCAAGGGAAGACTATTTTCATACGCATTGATCACTTTGTGCTCTGCCCCGTGATATTGAAAGACGCGTTTAATCAAGGGAGTCATGGATATAAAATAGATATAGGATAAAAGCAAAACAAGTTTAAATAACCCTTCAAGCAAGATTTGCCCCATATCGGATGGAACCAATGGTCTGAACAATTCTGCGATAAACACAGGAATTAACGTGAAAATAAATTTACCAAAGAAAAAGGACAAAACCCCGACAACAGCGACACCTAAAATAAGGGTCAGCTTTGATTCCTTTTGCTCCTTTAAGATTTTCTCATCATCTGTAGGATCGATTCCGTAGCGTTCAGATGAGAAATTTAAATGCCGTGAACCATTTGCGCTTGCTTCAATGATTGCGATCAATCCTCTAAGAAATGGAATTGCCTTTAATTTTGCGATAATCGGTGATTTTTTTCGAGGCAGTTCAAAAAAGTCGATCGAATTGTCCTTCCGTCTTATCGCTGTGACGAAATGATGTTTTCCGCCGAACATGACTCCTTCAATAACCGCTTGACCGCCGTATAACGCTTTTCCTTCTTTCATAACAGCACCTACCTGCCTATTTATATTATGATTGCAAAAGGTCATGTTATTAGTTATTATTCTACAAGAAAAATTTCCAAACCTCTAGGCAAGAAGCTATTCTTTTTTTACTTTTGGAAAAGCGTTGAAAATTTCATTTTTTAATAGTATGTCCCATCCCGGTTTTTTTCATTCAAAAGGCAAAATTTTTTAAAATAAAGTGAAAAAAGTACCTTTCATAAAAATGGGTATACTATAAGCGGAGGTGAAGCAAATGACCGATCAAAAAACGGCGGAAGAAACTCAAACGCAGGAAAATAAGAAAAATCCGGCGCAATCGTTTTTTTCCATCATCACTGTCACTGGTTTTGTTGGCGGCGTTTTGTGGAGTTCCATCGATTATTTAGCTTATATACTCAACTTTACAACGATTGGACCGAATCATATTCTAAAAATTTTTGGCTTCAACGATAGGAATTTTCATCAGGCCAGCCATTTTATCGGAATTTTTTTATGCGGCATCATTTCGATCATTCTATCCTTTCTATATTATATATTGTTGAAAAATGTCCGTTCCATCTGGGGAGGAATTTTTTTCGGCATTGCTTTATGGGCGGTTGTCTGTTATTGGGTTGGGCCATCGCTTTTAAATGTTGATCCGATCAACAAGCTTGGCGCCAACACGTTTGTAACAACATTATGTTTATTTATTTTGTTTGGCGTTTTTGTCGGCTACTCCATTTCATATGAACAAGGGGAGCGCGTCCGCAAACTTAATGGTGAGCGGAAATGAAACTTATGGTAGAATGTTCTTGAAATGAGCATTCTTTTTTAATTTCCAGCAGAAAGGTGTCATGACGTTGAAGATACTAGTGATAAACGGTCCAAATTTAAACCATCTCGGATTGAGGGAGCCGCATGTTTATGGAAATAAAACATTAAACGATTTAGAACAGGAGCTGACACTGTTTGGAGAAGAAAAAGGTATTCAATTTTCCTTTTTTCAATCAAATTATGAAGGCGCCATCATCGATAAGCTGTATGAAGCCGATCGGCATTTTGACGGCATAATATTAAACCCGGCTGCTTTCACCCACTACAGCTATGCGATAAGGGATGCCATCAGCGCCATTTCAAAGCCGGTTGTGGAAGTTCATATTTCAAACATCCATCAACGGGAATCATTTCGACATCATTCTGTCACTGCACCTGTTACAAAAGGACAAATCGTCGGATTTGGATTTTACGGTTATCAATTAGCTGCTCTCTCTTTACTTCATTTGTTGGGAGATGATAAAAATGAAGCTTGAAAAAATCCGTGAGCAAATGGAATCTGTCAATATTGACGGAATGTTAATTACAAATGAATATAATCGCCGATATTTAACCGGGTTCACAGGGACGGCTGGAATAGCTCTCGTGTCAAAGGATGATGCCTGTTTTATTACAGATTTCCGGTATGTTGAGCAGGCGAAAAAGCAGGTGAAGGAATTTAGAATCGTTCAGCATACTGGATCCATTATGGAAGAAATCGCCGTACAAGCGAAAAAAATGGGAATCCGGGCTTTGGGATTTGAACAGGATCATCTCGCCTATTCCGTCTATACCGAGTATAAGAATATATTAAAGGGAATTGAATTCATCCCTGTCTCAAATATCGTTGAAAAGTTACGCTTGATTAAGACGGACGAAGAGATTAAGATATTAAAGGAAGCTGCCGAACTTGTGGATCGAGCTTTTTCACATATTTTACATATTATTCGGCCAGGTGTGAAAGAGATTGAAATAGCGAATGAGCTTGAATTTTTTATGCGGAAAAACGGAGCCGCTTCTTCGTCTTTTGATACGATTGTCGCATCAGGCTACCGCTCTGCCCTTCCGCATGGTGTGGCAAGCGATAAGACAATTGAAAAAGGCGAACTAGTCACCCTTGATTTCGGCGCTTATTATAAAGGCTACTGCTCGGATATTACAAGAACCATTGCTGTTGGCGACCCGGGAGAAGAAATGAAAGAAATTTATCAAATCGTATTGGAAGCCCAAAAAAAGGGCGTAAACGAAATCAAACCCGGAATAACCGGCAGGGAAGCGGATGCCATAACGAGAACTTACATTTCCGAGAAAGGATACGGAGATTACTTTGGCCATTCAACAGGACATGGAATCGGCCTTGAAATCCATGAGGGGCCGACTTTATCCGTTCGTTCCGACACCGTGCTTGAACCGGGGATGGCGGTTACGGTTGAACCTGGAATCTATCTCCCGGGAAAGGGAGGAGTCCGGATTGAAGATGATATCCTTATTACCGAGCAAGGGAACGAACTGCTGACTCATTCGCGCAAAGATTTCATTATTCTTTAATGGCCGAATTATCGGGAATGATTATGTTATAGGAGGAACAAAAAATGATTTCTGTCAATGATTTTCGAACAGGATTAACCATTGAAGTGGACGGCGGAATTTGGCGCGTTCTTGAATTTCAACATGTTAAACCGGGTAAAGGGGCGGCGTTTGTCAGATCCAAATTGCGCAACCTTCGGACAGGAGCCATACAAGAAAAAACGTTCCGGGCTGGTGAAAAAGTGGCCCGCGCGCAAATCGATACCCGAAAAATGCAATATTTGTATGCAAACGGTGATCAACACGTTTTTATGGATACAGAATCGTATGAGCAAATTGAACTTAGTGCAAAGCAAATTGAGTACGAATTGAAATTTTTGAAAGAAAATATGGAAGTATACATTATGATGTACCAAGGAGAGACCATCGGTATTGAGCTTCCGAATACCGTTGAACTGACCGTCACTGAAACTGAACCGGGCATTAAAGGAGATACTGCTTCAGGAGGATCAAAACCGGCAACATTAGAAACAGGTCTTGTCGTCCAAGTTCCGTTCTTTGTTAACGAAGGGGATGTCATTGTCGTCAACACATCTGACGGTTCCTATGTTTCCCGGGCATAATGTTATGAAAGGATTGGGTGATCCAAAGGGAAAGTTCCTTTTGGATCACCTTTTTTGTGTTCAGTTGAGTTGCGGCCAATGGAGATAAATTAAAGGAGCATGATGGTTTTTGTCTTTTTGCGGCCAATATTGAATCGTCTTCCTCTTCCTTGCACAATATTCACAACGTTTTAAAATTCCATTTTCTGTTAAATTGAAGTTTCTCCTAAAATGAATAAGGTGAAGGGGAGGCGGGTCATGTTTGCTGAGAGCCAAAAATAAAAAAGCCTTTTTTCAGTTGATGAACTTCCTAGTCAAAAAAGGAAGACTAGCAAAATAGGAAAGCTTTCCATCCATACAGTCCCTCGTTCAATTCCGCAACAAACAAAATTCACTCCTAAATGGATCAAGCCCCAAAATGCCATCCCTATTTTTTAGAAATAATTTCAAATATATAAAAAGGAATATGGAAAGTACAGTCATAAAGTGTCCAAGCTCGCATACATTGAAAGTAACTATAACAAAGGAGGAAGGGAGATTGAACGAAATCTTTTCCATATTGCCGGAATCAATAGAAAAAGAGCTGAAAAAACTCCCTTCTTCTTTTTTTGAACGAACCGAGGAAATTCGTATTCGCTTGTACAAGCCGATAGAGCTCGTTGCTGTCGGCAAACCTCATTTTCTCCCCTATCAGGCCACAAAAGAAGATGGAGTGATGATTCTAAACAAAATTAGCCAGTTCTCTATCTATACGCTGGAGGAGGAGTTAAAAAGAGGTTATATCACCATTGGAGGAGGGCATCGAATTGGCCTTGCGGGAAAAGTTGTGACAGAGCAAGGAAAAGTCAAGGCGATCCGCCATGTCACCTCATTTAATATTCGGATTGCAAGAGAAAAAATTGGCATAGCCGAGCGGTTTGTTCCTTATGTTTATCAAGAAAACTGGTTAAATACGCTTATATACGGGCCGCCGCAATCGGGAAAAACGACATTGCTTCGCGATTTTGCCAGGTTGATAAGTCAAGGGACAAATAAGATTCCTTCTCAAAAAGTTGGCATCGTTGATGAACGATCGGAAATAGCTGGCTGTGTGAAAGGAATTCCGCAGTTTACATTTGGCCAGCGGATCGATGTCCTCGATAGCTGCCCGAAAGCGGAAGGCATGATGATGTTAATCCGTTCCATGAGTCCTGAAGTCATTATTGCGGATGAAATCGGACGAAAGGAAGATGCGGAAGCGTTGCTTGAAGCAGTCAATAGTGGAGTTCGGTTGTTTGTAAGCGCCCATGGAGAGCGTCTGGAAGATTTAATGCTCCGGCCGACGCTCAGAGAGCTGATTAAAGCCGGCATTTTTGACCGCTTTCTAGAACTTGGGAAAGTCCATTTGCCGGGAACTGTAATGAAAATATGGGGGAAAAAAAACAAGGAACTTTTATATAAAGCGGGTGTCAAATAGTCATGCTGAAAATAATCGGATCCGTGTTTATCCTTTTGGCTACAACATGGGCTGGTTTTGATGCAGCCAAAAGATTGGCGGAACGCACCAAACAGCTTAGGCAATTAAAAGTTTCTTTGCAAAGCTTGGAGGCAGAAATCATGTACGGACATGCCCCTTTGAAAGACGCTTCCGAACATATTGCCAAACAAACTGCTTCCCCCCTTTCCGATCTATTTATATCCTTTTCGCAAAAATTATCGGACGGCGACACGGATGTAAAGAGGGCATGGGAAGAAAGCCTGTCAGAAATATGGCCTTCCACTTCTTTAAAAGAAGGGGAATTGGAAATTTTAAGACAGTTTGGTGAAACCCTTGGCCAGCATGATTTGATCACGCAGCAAAAGCACATCCGATTGACGATGGCCCACTTAGAGAAAGAAGAGAAAGAAGCGGTTGATCATCAAGTGCGTTACGAAAAAATGATGAAAAGTTTAGGATTTTTAGTTGGATTGCTCATCATTATTCTGCTGATGTAATGAAATGAGCTAGGAGGAGAAGGAATCATGGGAGTTGATGTCAACACAATTTTTCAAATTGCCGGAATCGGGATAATCGTTGCCTTTCTTCATACAATTTTAGATCAAATGGGGAAGAAAGAATATGCCCAATGGGTAACGTTGTTAGGCTTTATTTACATACTTTTTATGGTCGCTTCCATTGTGAATGATTTGTTTCAAAAAATTAAGTCCGTTTTTCTTTTTCACGGATAGGAGGGCTTAACGATTGAAATCTTTCAAATTGTCGGAGTTGGTTTAATGGCGACATTGCTTTCGCTTGTCGTCAAAGAACAAAAACCTGCGTTCTCCTTTTTATTAATTGTCTTTACAGGTGTTACGATATTTATTTTTTTAGTCGATTACCTTTTTCAATTGATCCGAATGATTGAAAACATTGCAAAGCAGGCAAGCATTGATTTTGTGTATATTGAGACTATTTTGAAAATCGTCGGCATTGCCTACATTGCAGAATTTGGCGCCCAAGTTGCAAAAGATGCTGGACATGGGTCCATTGCCTCAAAAATTGAATTAGCGGGGAAAATTCTGATTTTATCAATGGCGATCCCGATCATTACAGTGATCATTCAAACGATGATTAAGCTTCTTCCAGACATTTAAGCCAAAGGGGAGAGACGATGAAGCCGACGTTGTTATGGAAAATTGGTTTTTTATTTGTTTTTTTAATCTCTTTGCCAAACGCCGTACAAGCGGCTGCCGATGCAGCTTATAAAGAAGGAAACGATGCGGAGGCGTTTCAAAATGAATACATTGCCCAACAAGCGGACAAGCTCGGGCTCGAGGAAGTAACAAAATTTTGGGATGATATTATAAACAAATATGGCGGGTGGCTGCCTGAAAGCCAAAAAGGAAGCTTAATCGATTATATAAGCGGTGAGAAAAAATTTTCGTTGAAGGAATGGATAACAGGAATTTGCAAATTTCTTTTTTACGAAATTATCGCAAATGGCAAACTTCTTGGAACAATTATTCTTTTAACGGTCTTCAGCGCCCTTTTAAAACATTTGCAAAATGCTTTTGAAGGGACAACCATTAGCAAAGTTTCCTACTCGATTTTGTATATGGTTCTTGTCATTTTAGCACTGAACAGTTTTCAAGTAGCAAGTTCGTATGCGATGGAAGCCATTAGAGGGATGACAAATTTTTTGCTTGCTCTCATACCGCTTTTAATTGCTTTGATGGCCTCTTCAGGGGGAATTGCTTCGGCGGCCTTTTTCCATCCAATTACCGTTTTTTTAATGAACGGCAGCGGTATATTGATCGAAAAAATTGTCCTTCCGCTATTGTTATTATCAACCCTTCTATTTTTAGTGAGCACAATGACCGATCATTATAAAGTGACGCATTTGGCAAAATTGCTGCGCAATATCAGCATTGGATTAATTGGAACCTTTTTGACCATCTTTTTGGGCGTGATTTCCGTTCAAGGAGCATCATCCGCCGTTGCTGACGGCATTGCGTTAAGAACAACGAAACTTGTTGCCGGAAATATAATTCCTGTTCTTGGAAAAATGTTTACGGATGCGGCCGACACGATTGTGAGCGCATCGATGCTCTTAAAAAATATCGTTGGCATTTTTGGCCTTGTCATCCTTTTATTCATTGCCGTTTTTCCGGCAATTAAGATTTTAGCTGTTGCATTTATCTATAAATTTGCCGCAGCCATATTGCAGCCTTTGGGAGAGGGAGAAGTGATTTCATGCTTGGATATCATTTCAAAAAGCATCATTTATATTTTTGCGGCGCTTTTGCTGGTTTCATTCATGTTCTTTTTATCCATTACGGTGATTATTGCCGCCAGCAATGTCACGATGATGGTTCGATAGGAGTGAAAATATGGCTTTTTTTACGGAATGGATTCAAAACATTATCTTATTTATTTTTATTGCCGTCCTATTGGATATGATCCTTCCGCGATCTGCCATGGAGAAATATGTAAAAATCATTATGAGCCTTTTATTATTGGCCGTTATGATTGAACCAATATTAAAAATTTTTTCTTATCATTTGCCGCAAATGCTGGCAAATGAAATTCATCAATTTGAAAAAACGGAAGACTCTATAAAAAATTCGATTGAATTTAAGAAAAAAGAAATACAAGCAAAAGATCATGCATATATTTTAGAACAAATGGCTGTCCAAATGGAAAATATGGTGGAAGGGGAGCTGGTAGAAAAATATGGATTAACCGTGAAAGATCTTCAACTTTCTGCCAATACAGATGAGGATCAATTAAAGGAAGTGGAAAAAGTTATCGTGACTATCGGAGAAAAAGAAAATGCGAATTCTGTGGAAATGGTTAAACCTGTGGAAATTGAGCCAGTTTTTCAAAAAGAAGCTGATCAACCAACAATCGAAAATGAAAATGAAAAGGAAATTATTGCCCTGCTTTCAGAAAAATGGGGGCTTTCTCAAGAAAAAATTTCGATTCACATGCAAGGAGGCGATTGAGTGAATGATAGGAAAAATATATTTCAAACATTAGCCTCAAAATTTTCCAGCAGGGATCATAAAAAAAAACTGCCGATCTTTCCATTCATGTTCGTTTTCTTGTTATTGGGCGTTGCCTTTATGATAGTGGGGAGTGTTTTTTCCGATGATGCAGCAACGTTGGAACCGATGAACTCACCAAATGAAAAAGAAGTAGAACCTGTATTTAAACAAACAAGCGATAAAAACACGATCGAACAGTATGAAGAAAGATTTGAAAGCGAATTGAAAGGGGCGCTTGAATCAATCAATGGCATCGGTCAAGTGGAAGTGGTCGTTAATGTCGATTCTACATCTGAGCAGGTGCTGGAGAAAAACCGTGTAATGCACAACCAAACGACGGAGGAGACTGACAAGGAAGGCGGAAGAAGACTCGTCGAAGATAAGTCTGTCGATGAACAAGTTGTGATCATAAGAAAAGGAGAAGAGGAATTACCTGTTGTCACCAAAACGGAAAAACCAAAAATTCGCGGAGTACTTATTGTTGCAGAAGGAGCTGAAAGCGTCCAAGTAAAAAAGATGATTGTCGATGCCGTGACAAGAGTACTTGATGTAAATAGCCACCAAGTTGCTGTGATGCCAAAAAAAGTAAAGGGGGATGGTTGATGTGTTGAAAAAACAAACAGTTTGGCTATTAACGATGTTAAGTTTAGTTGTCGTTTTATCTGTCTATTACATTACTTCACCTGAAGGAGGCACTTCCCAAAACGTTGCATTGACAGGTTCTTCCGAAAATAAGAAGGAGGGCATAAAGGAAAACACCGAAAAAACAGAAACGCAAGAAAAAGAAGGAAACGAAAGTTCGCAGCAAGAGGAACCGCCGCAAGCCAATAACAGCGCAGCAAATGAACAAGACCAAACTGGCAAAGCTGAAAATCAAGATGGATCAATGGTGTCTACAGTTACCGGAGAAGACCTTTTTACTGCTTTGAGAATGGAACTCGAGGATGCGCGGAGCGAACGAAAGCAAGAATTAGAATCAATCATTGGTTCAAATGATGTATCAGCTGAGGAAAAAAGCAAAGCTTATGAAGAAATGCGCCGATTATCCGAATTGGCGGAAAAAGAAAAGGTGCTTGAAACATTAATTAAAACAAAGGGATATGATGATGCATTAGTGCGCGCCGACGGAGATCAAGTGAGAATAACGGTAAAAGCGAAGGAGCTTTCGAAAAAACAAGCGAATGAACTCATTCATATGGTAAAAGATGAAATCCAAACAACGGAAGACGTTCTCGTCACATTGCAAACGGCTGAATAACATGCCCCGTATCCAATCGGGGCTTTTTTACGCATTCATGAAAATAATACAAGAAAGCTTAAATGATAGATTGCGGTTGAATTTTTGCAAAAGATTATCGTATGATTAATGGTAGTTACTTTTAATACTTGATGATAATGCTATATACTTTAAGGAGTGTTTGCAATGCTGAAAATAGAAGAAATCAAGGAATTGATTAAACTGATTGATGAAACAGCAATTGATGAATTTACATATGAATTTGACGGAGCGAAAATTGAATTAAAAAAAAGGAAAGTCGAAGCGTCCTTCGTTGCCAACCAAACCTTTAGCCAGGAAAACGTGCAAGCAAACCTTGCCCCAAAAGCACCCGCTGCACCGGCAAATGCTATTGACGATTCGAAAGCTGCCGTCAAGACGGCTGAAACTGAAGAAAATTCCAGTGAACTCCATAAAATTACCTCCCCGATGGTGGGTACATTCTATGCTTCACCTAAACCAGATGCAGATCCGTATGTTACAATAGGTTCAAAAGTAAAAGAAAATACCGTCGTATGCATAGTGGAAGCAATGAAATTATTTAATGAGATTGAAGCAGAAGTAAAAGGCGAAATCGTGGATGTTTTGGTGGAGAATGGACAGCTCGTAGAATATGGGCAACCATTAT
The DNA here is from genome assembly GCF_056032925.1 of Aeribacillus sp. JST-2. Taxonomy (NCBI): domain Bacteria; kingdom Bacillati; phylum Bacillota; class Bacilli; order Caryophanales; family Bacillaceae; genus Aeribacillus; species Aeribacillus sp. JST-2. Next base: position 64,583 of record NZ_JBVVUU010000003.1, on the reverse strand, counting down.
TTCTAGTAAAACCGGAGTGAGGGACTTAGAAATGATTAAAAAACTGCTTGTAGCCAACAGAGGAGAAATCGCTGTACGAATCATACGCGCATGCAAAGAGCTGGGGATCGAAACGGTTGCTGTCTATTCGGAAGCCGATAAAGAGGCGCTGCATGTACAGCTTGCCGATGAAGCATATTGCATCGGACCAACAGCTTCTAAAGACAGCTACTTAAACTTTACAAACATTGTCAGTGCTGCTACCTTGACCGGGTCTGACGCCATTCATCCCGGCTACGGTTTTTTAGCGGAAAACGCTGATTTCGCCGAATTGTGCAATGATTGCAATATAATTTTTGTCGGCCCAAGTCCTGAAGCTATCCAAAAAATGGGGGAAAAAGATGTTGCTCGTGAAACGATGAGACAGGCGGGAGTTCCAATTGTGCCTGGTTCAAAAGGAATCATTCAAGATGTTGAGGAGGCCGTTGAGCTTGCCGAAGAAATTGGATATCCCGTCATCATTAAAGCCACGGCTGGCGGAGGCGGAAAAGGGATTCGCGTTGCGCATGACAGGGATAGTTTAAGAAAAGGCATTCAAATTACCCAGCAAGAAGCGCAAACGGCATTCGGCAATCCCGGTGTTTACATTGAAAAATATATTGAAGATTTCCGCCATGTTGAAATTCAAATTCTCGCTGATCATCACGGCAATGTCATTCATCTCGGCGAAAGGGACTGTTCCATTCAAAGACGCTTGCAAAAACTGGTGGAAGAAACCCCATCCCCTGTTCTGACAGAAGAAATGCGAAACAAGATGGGAGAAGCGGCTGTTAAAGCTGCAAAAGCTGTCAATTATGCAGGAGCTGGAACGGTTGAATTCATTTTCGATTACAAAAATCAACAATTTTATTTTATGGAAATGAATACACGAATCCAAGTTGAACATCCTGTTACTGAAATGGTCACAGGCATCGATTTAATCAAAGAACAAATCAAGATTGCCTCCAATGAACCGCTCTCCTACAAACAGGAAGACGTCAAATTTAATGGCTGGGCAATCGAATGTCGGATCAATGCTGAAAACCCTGAAAAAAATTTCATGCCGTCGGCAGGAAAAATTGAAATGTACCTTCCGCCGGGAGGACCCGGGGTTCGAGTGGACTCCGCCTGTTATCCGGGCTACTCCATTCCTCCGTACTATGACTCAATGGTCGCCAAGCTGATTACCCACGGTGCGACAAGAGAAGAAGCGATTGCAAAAATGAAGCGGGCATTAAGCGAGTTTGTGATTGAAGGAGTATATACAACGATTCCTTTTCATAAAAAATTAATGGAACACGAAAAATTTGTCAGCGGAGATTTTAACACAAGGTTCCTTGAACATTACAAGATCATGGAATAATTCGTAGGAGGTGGATCTCATGAAAGAAAATCTTCTTGAGATGAATCATGAGGAAGCAAGTTTGGGAAAAGTAGAGATTGCTCCGGAAGTCATTGAAGTGATTGCAGGCATTGCAGCTTCCGAAATTGAAGGTGTGGCGCAAATGCGCGGGAATTTTGCTTCTGGTGTCGCTGAACGTTTTGGAAAGAAAAACCATGGCAAAGGCGTAAAAGTGGATTTACGGGAAGATGGCATCGTAATCGATGTTTATTGCGTCATGAATTTTGGCGTTTCCATACCGGTTGTTGCGCAAAAAGTGCAAGATAACATCCGCCAAGCGCTTTTAACAATGACTGCGCTTGAAATCAATGAAATCAACATTCACGTTGTTGGAATACAATTTGAGGTTAAATCACAAGAGACGGAAATTGAAGAGGAGATGTAAAAAAAGGGGGACGCCCCCCTTTTTTTATTGAAAAAATAAAAATCATTCTGAATTCTTGCTTCCCATGAACTTTCGTGTACGATAAGGAGCGGAATTGTGATATGATTCATGTAAGACATTTCGACAATTAGGATGAATAAAGGAGAAGGACGATGAAACGGAGAACAGCTAGAAAAAAAGCCTTGCAGGCACTATTTCAAATAGATTTGGCTGATACGCCGCCTGCAGAAGCTATTCAACATGTTTTATCTGACGAGGAACAAGATGAATTTCTGAACAGGCTTGTATTTGGAACAGTCAAATACCAAAAAGAAATTGATGAGTTGATTCAATCAAATTTAGTGAATTGGAAGCTTGAAAGGCTGGCAAATGTTGATCGCGCCATTTTGCGCATGGCTGTTTATGAAATGAAATACGAGCCGGATATTCCTTATAATGTTGCAATTGATGAAGCAATCGAACTTGCCAAAATTTTTGGCGATCATCAGTCAAGCAAATTTGTAAATGGTGTCCTCTCAAATGTAAAAAATGAATTGGAAACAGAGGAGGAAAAACAATGACGGCAGCGATTATTAGCGGCAAAGAATTAGCAAAAGAAAAACGAAGCGAACTCAAAAAAGAGGTCGAACAATTGCAAAAGAAAGGGATTACACCGGGCCTTGTCATTATTTTGGTCGGAAATAACCCCGCTTCTCTCTCTTATATTAAAGGGAAGCAAAAAGCATCGGAAGAGACCGGAGTTTCATTCAAACTTGAACATTTAGACGAAACCGTTTCCCAGGAACAATTGTTGGAACTTATTGATCATTATAATCACGATGACCGCTTTGACGGCATTCTTGTCCAACTTCCTCTTCCAAAGCATATAGACGAAAAAGCGGTGATCGAAAAGATTTCTCCAGAAAAGGATGTTGACGGTTTTCACCCGATCAACATCGGGCGTATGATGACGGGGCAAGATGCATTTTTGCCATGCACGCCTGCCGGAATCGTGGAAATGATTAAATCTGCCAACATTGACATTGCCGGAAAACATGTCGTCGTGGTCGGCAGAAGCAATATTGTCGGCAAACCGGTCGGTCAATTGCTTCTGAACGAACATGCAACAGTTACATATTGCCATTCAAAAACAAAAAATTTGCGGGACATCACAACACAAGCAGATATTTTAATTGTTGCGGTTGGCCGTCCGCAGTTGATCGGAGCAGATGATATAAAAGAAGGTGCCGTTGTCATTGATGTCGGTGTCAATCGTTTGGAAAATGGCAAGCTTGTCGGCGATGTCAATTTTGCAGAAGCGAAAGAGAAAGCAAGCGTCATCACCCCTGTACCTGGGGGAGTCGGACCAATGACGATCACGATGCTCGTCTACAATACGGTAAAATCAGCAAAAAAACGGCTCGGTTAACCAATAAAGGAGCGTTTTCATGGCGGATCGAAAATACGTAACGGTCAAGGCATTGACAAAATATATTAAAATGAAGTTTGATGTCGATCCTCATCTGCAGGATATTTGGGTAAAAGGGGAGCTTTCAAACGTAAAAATTCACGAGCGCGGACATATTTATTTTACGCTAAAAGACGAGCATGCCAGAATGCAGGCTGTCATGTTTTCCAGTTTTAACCGCTCCCTGTCTTTCCGTCCGGAGGAAGGGATGAGCGTTTTTGTGCGCGGTGAGATCACAGTATATGAGCAAGCCGGCGCCTATCAAATGTATGTAAAAGAAATGGAGCCGGATGGCGTCGGCAGCCTTTACCTTGCTTATGAACAACTGAAAAAAAAATTAGCGCAGGAAGGTTTATTTGATCATCGACATAAAAAACCGATTCCTGCTTTTCCAAAATCGATCGGTGTCATTACGTCGCCTTCAGGAGCTGCTGTGCGTGACATCATCACAACCATTAAACGGCGGTATCCCGTGGCAAAAGTGATTGTTCTCCCTGCACTCGTACAAGGCATCCATGCAAGCAGATCAATCGTGAAACAAATTCAGACCGCCAATCAGTTAGGTTTTTTAGATGTGCTGATTTTAGGACGGGGCGGCGGTTCCATTGAGGAGCTTTGGGCATTTAATGAAGAAATAGTGGCGAGGGAGATATTTCAGTCAAAGATCCCGATTATTTCAGCAGTGGGGCATGAAACGGATTTTACAATTGCCGATTTTGTTGCGGACATGCGGGCGCCGACCCCAACGGGAGCAGCCGAGCTGGCAGTGCCGAACATTGCCGATTTGAAGGAGCGGATTCAAGAGCGGAGAATTCGAATGGTCAACTCTTTAAAAGAACGGATAAACAAAGAAAAAATCAAGCTTTCCAGACTAACGACCTCGTATGCATTTAAATATCCGAAAAGACTTTATTTGCAAAAAGAGCAGGAGCTTGATCTTTTGTTAGAACGTTTTCAAAAAGCGGGAAAACGTTATTGGCAAAACCACATGGACCGCTATTTGCTCATAAACAATCGGCTGAATGCAAATCTTTTTTCCGATCGCATTAAGCAAACAAAAGAAAAAATAGTGGAACAAGATCAAAAACTGGTGCGGGAATTAACAAGATTATTGCAACAAAAGGAAGCACGTTTTCAGGCGCTCGTCTCGAAACTTGATGCGTTAAGTCCATTAAAAGTAATGGAAAGAGGGTACAGCCTCGTTTATAAAAAAGACGTTCTCGTTAAAAGTGTTCAGCAAACAGCTCCGGGCGATACTGTCCAAATTAAGCTTCAAGACGGCGCCGTCCACTGTGAAGTATTGAACATTGAGGGGAGAAGACAATGAAAGAGGAAAAAGACATTTCATTTGAAAAAGCGATGGAACAATTAGAATCAATCGTCAAAAAATTAGAAGAAGGGGACGTACCGTTGGAGGAAGCGATTCAATATTTTCAGGAGGGTATGGAACTTTCTAAACTTTGCCACAAAAAGTTAAAAAGGGTGGAAGAGCAGATGGAGTTTATTCTCGAAGACAATGGCGAGATCAAGCCGTTTACACCACAGGAGGACGAATGATTGTGATTTCTATATCAGAATATTTAAAATCGCGAAAAGAAGCTATAGATTCAATTCTCCCGACTTTCATCGAGCAATTGAATGCTCCGAAAACGTTAAAAGACTCGATGCTTTATTCTCTTAATGCCGGAGGAAAAAGATTGCGCCCCGTCCTTTTATTGGCGGTGCTTCATTCATATGGAAAACAAGAAGAGCTCGGGTACAGAACCGCCTGTGCAGTAGAAATGGTTCATACTTATTCGCTCATCCATGATGATCTGCCTTGCATGGATGACGATGATTTGCGGAGAGGTAAACCAACCAATCATAAAGTGTTTGGCGAAGCAATCGCCGTTCTTGCCGGAGACGGTTTGTTGACCGAAAGTTTTCGCGTAATAGCCGATTGCAACCAGCTTTCGGATCCGGTTAAAATCAAATTGATAGCAGAGCTTTCCAAAGCGGCGGGAGCGGAAGGAATGGTCGGTGGACAAACGGCCGACATGGAAGGAGAAAATAAGACCATTTCTTTAGAAGAACTCGAATATATTCACGAGCATAAAACGGCAAAGCTTTTAGAATTTAGCATTGTTGCGGGAGCCATTATTGCCGGTGCGACTGAAGAAGAAATAAAGAAATTGCGCGTTTTTGCCCAACATTTCGGCATCGCTTTTCAAATACGGGATGATATTTTGGATGTTGAAGGAGACGAGAAAAAAATCGGCAAGCCGGTCGGTTCTGACCAAGATAATCATAAAACAACCTACATTTCTCTCCTATCATTGGAAGAGGCCAAGAAAAAGCTGGCAGAGCATATAGCAAAATCTAAGGCGGCTTTGCAGGGATGTTCAATGAATACGGAGCTGCTTTCGTCTTTATGCGATTTTGTCGGCAAAAGAGATTTTTAATCACAATGAATGGACAGCCGGCTATTTGTGGATCTGCGATTCCATTATTGAGTCACTCCTTTTGAATATGATATAATAGAGCTAGAAAAATTCATGGAGTGGTGCAGTATTCTAGTCAGCCCCCCGGTTCTGAAGGCGGGCCTAAAAATCCGCCGAAGGGCACATCGATGAAGTTCCTGGTGTTGGCTTGAGGCGCCCAGCCTTGGGTTGATGCTGGGGGTTAAGGTTAGAGGGCGATCCACAATGGCATGTGGGCGTTGACCCTCTTTCCGCGGAGGCCTGTTTTTCGCATCGGAATGGAAGTCCGTGCGAAATGGGTATGAACCTGTCTTTAGCGCCTTATTGACATCCGACATTGAAGGCTTGAGGCGCGGGCAGCGTAGCCTGCCTTGAGTGGAGTCTGAGGGGATTATGTTGATGAAGGAACTTTTTCATATGGCCAATGAAAAAGCTTCTTTTAAACATATGAAATCAGCTCTGCAAAAGAGGCTAGGAACCGGTCAAAGGCTGTTAGAGGAAAACTCCTAGACTGTTCGCTCTGACATATATAGAGGATTGTAGTGCGGACTAAGTGGCAATCCAGTCTAGCGTTTGGCGACAGCGCTAAGCGGGGTTTAAAGGGAAACCGCCGAAGCGGCAACGCGCGGTACCCTGCTGGGAAAACCTACTGGACCTAAGCCGCAATGTTTACTCTATATATGACCACTCCACTTGATATACATAGTTTAACTAAAGAAATTAGGTGTTATTCATTCAATGATAAAGGAGCTTATTCGCTATTCAATACGATGGAGCTTAGGAATTGCCGTTATCACGTTTGTGTTAGCGGCTCTTTTTTCAATTGTGTCGACTGTCCTTCTTGATGGGGTAGAATGGGCGGTTGGTATGCTGATCGTCTTCGTCATCATTTTGATCGGAATTTTTTTTGATATGCTCGGAATTGCGGCAACGTCTGCAGATGAAGTTCCTTTTCATGCAATGGCGGCGAAACGGGTGAACGGGGCGAAACAAGCGATTCGCATTATCAGGAACGCGGATCGCTTTTCAAACTTTTGCAATGATGTCATTGGTGATATTTCAGGGATTATCAGCGGGACGGCATCGGCTGTTGTCGTAGCCCAATTGGCATTGTCTTTTGTAGAAAAGCAAGCTTCACCTATTGAATTTACGATATCCGTTATTTTTACAAGCATTGTCGCTGCTCTGACGGTTGGTGGCAAAGCATTTGGAAAAGCATTTGCGATCCGTTTTTCAACACCGATTATTTTTTATGTTGGAAAATTGTTTTATTTTCTTGAAACTCGCTTTAAAATTGCTGTGTTGAGTGAGAAAAAAGGGAAAAATCATAAAAAGAAAAAATTAAACAAGAATCGAAAGTGAGTGATCCTTTTGGATCTTTTGTCCATTCAGAGTCCGAAATTTTTAAAAAACATGTCGGTACATGAATTAGAGGAATTAAGCGAGGATATCCGCCGGTTTTTGATCGAAAAGCTATCGGTCACAGGAGGGCATATCGGCCCAAATTTGGGCGTGGTCGAATTGACCATTGCCCTGCATAAAATGTTTGACAGCCCCAAGGATAAATTTATTTGGGATGTCGGCCATCAAGCATATGTTCATAAAATTTTGACGGGGCGCGCAAAAGATTTTGATACGTTAAGACAATATAAAGGAATGTCAGGTTTTCCGAAGCGTTCCGAAAGCGTGCACGATGTTTGGGAAACTGGCCACAGCTCCACTTCATTATCCGCAGCGATGGGAATGGTTATTGCCCGCGACTTAAAAGGGACAGATGAGTATATTGTTCCGATTATCGGAGACGGGGCTTTAACCGGCGGCATGGCTCTCGAGGCGTTGAATCATATTGGCGACGAGCAGAAAGATATCATTGTTGTTTTAAACGATAATGAGATGTCGATTGCTCCAAATGTTGGCGCCCTGCATCACGTATTGGGAAGATTAAGAACAGCCGGTAAATATCATTGGGCGAAGGAAGAACTCGAATATTTGTTGAAAAAAATTCCTGCTGTAGGCGGAAGACTTGCCTCAACTGCCGAACGGCTCAAGGATAGTTTAAAATATTTGTTTGTTTCGGGAATGTTTTTTGAAGAGCTTGGATTTACGTATTTTGGACCAGTCGACGGCCATAACTTTGAAGCGTTGATGGAAAACATAAGTTATGCCAAAAAAACGAAAGGCCCCGTTTTGCTGCATGTCATCACGAAAAAAGGGAAAGGCTATCTTCCAGCGGAAGAAGATAAAATTGGGACGTGGCACGGCACAGGGCCTTATAAAATTGAGACGGGAGCTTTTGTTAAACCGAAAATTTCTGCGCCGTCATGGAGTGAATTAGTTAGTGAAACAGTGCGAAAATTAGCGCGCCAAGATGAACGGATCGTGGCTATTACTCCTGCCATGTCAGTTGGTTCAAAGCTGGAGAAATTTCGGGAAGAGTTTCCCGACAGAATGTTCGATGTCGGCATTGCTGAACAACATGCGGTCACATTGGCGGGCGGGCTTGCTGCTGAGAACATGAAACCTTTCTTGGCGATTTATTCAACCTTTTTGCAGCGTGGATATGACCAAGTTGTGCACGATATATGCAGGCAAAACTTAAATGTCTTTTTTGGCATTGACCGGGCCGGCCTTGTCGGCGCCGATGGCGAAACACACCAAGGGGTGTTTGATATTGCCTTTTTGCGGCATATCCCCAATATGGTATTGATGATGCCAAAGGATGAAAACGAAGGCCAGCATATGGTTTACACCGCCCTTCGGTATGATGACGGGCCGATTGCTCTCCGCTACCCTAGAGGGACGGGACTAGGAGTTCCCCTTGATGAAGAGTTCAAGGAAATTCCGATCGGCAGCTGGGAAGTGCTTGTCAAAGGAATGGATGCTGTCATTTTAACCTTTGGAACAACGATTGAAATGGCGTTAGAAGCGGCGAAAATGCTTGCCAAAAGAAAAATATCTGTCAGAGTAGTCAATGCCCGTTTCATAAAACCTCTCGATGAAAAAATGCTTTTGCAAATTTTTCAAGAAAATATTCCGATTTTAACAGTGGAAGAGGGAGTGCTGGCGGGAGGTTTTGGCAGCGCCGTTTTGGAATTTGCAGAAGAACAAGGCTTTTCCAATACGACAATTAAACGAATGGGGATTCCTGACAGATTTATTGAACATGGAAGCGTATCCCAATTGTTAGAAGAGATCGGACTGACAAAAGAAAAAATTGCGCAACAGATTATGCATATGATACCAAAAAAAGAAAAAGGAATGAAGTATGGCTAAAAAAGAACGTTTGGACGTATTGCTTGTAGAAAGAGGCCTTGTAGAAACGCGGGAAAAAGCGAAACGGACCATTATGGCGGGTTTAGTTTATTCCAATGAGAAAAGGCTTGATAAGCCCGGAGAGAAAGTTGATCATGATATTCCTCTCACAATAAAAGGGAATGCTTTGCCGTATGTGTCGAGGGGCGGTCTGAAGCTTGAAAAAGCATTGAAACAATTTCAGATTAACGTGGCCGATAAAATTATGGTTGATATCGGTTCTTCTACGGGCGGTTTTACTGATTGCGCTTTGCAAAACGGTGCAAAACTATGCTATGCCGTTGACGTCGGCTACAATCAGTTGGATTGGAAATTGCGCAAGGATAAGCGAGTAGTCGTAATGGAACGGACAAACTTCCGCTACGTGACGCCGGCTGATTTTAAGTACGGTCTTCCAGAGTTTGCCACCATTGACGTTTCCTTTATTTCATTAAAATTAATATTGCCGGTACTAAAAGAAATATTAGTTCCTAAAAGTAACTGTGTTGCTTTGGTCAAACCGCAATTTGAAGCGGGTAAGGAAAAAGTAGGAAAAAAAGGGGTTGTCAAAGATCCTTTTGTTCATGAAGAAGTCTTGCGTGATATACAATCGTTTGCCGTAAAAATTGGTTTTGATTGCATGAATATTTCTTATTCCCCCATAACCGGCGGCAGTGGAAACATTGAATTTTTGCTTCACCTTTATTGGGAAGGATGCAAAGAAAAAGGTGAAAAAAAAATTCCAAACAACGTCGAAGAAATTGTCCGAGAAGCTCATGCCACATTAAGAGGAAAACAGGGATAACAGCCGCAGTTATTCCTGTTTTTCTATGCAGCTTTCATGAAAAAACGAAAAAGAGGTGATTGAATGACAAAAGGACAGCGCCATATAAAAATTCGCGAGCTAGTCACCAATTTTGAGATTGAAACACAGGATGAGCTCGTCGAAATGCTGAAAGAATCAGGCTTTAATGTAACACAAGCAACAGTTTCCAGAGATATAAAAGAATTGCATTTAGTGAAGGTTCCGACAACTGACGGCCGTTACAAATACAGCCTTCCCGCTGATCAACGTTTTAATCCGCTGCAAAAACTGAAAAGGGCGTTGATGGATGCCTTTGTAAAAATTGATTCTGCCGGCCATTTGCTCGTGATGAAAACAATGCCGGGTAATGCGAATGCCATCTGTGCTCTGATTGATGTCCTAGAATGGGATGAAATAGTGGGAACGATTTCCGGAGATGATACTATTTTGATGATTTGCCGGACGAACGAAGATGCGGAAACGTTGACTAAAAGAATTTTGGACATGCTTTAAAATAACCTTGGGGTGAACGCGATGTTATCGGAGTTATCCATTAAAAATTTTGCCATCATCGAATCATTAACACTTTCTTTTGAAAAGGGATTAACGGTGTTAACTGGGGAAACGGGAGCGGGGAAATCGATCATCATAGATGCCATATCCCTTCTTGTCGGCGGCCGCGGTTCATCTGAATTTGTAAGAGCTGGCGAAAAACGGGCTGAATTAGAAGGATTGTTTTTCTTGGAAGAAGAAAACCATCCATGCATCTTCAAATGCCGGGAACTCGGGATTGATGCGGATGATGGGATGGTCGTTTTACGCAGAGATATTTCCGCTAACGGCAAAAGTATTTGCCGCATTAACGGAAAACTTGTTACGCTTGGAATTCTTCGGGAGATCGGCAGCACGCTCGTGAATATTCACGGCCAGCATGATCACCAAGAGCTTATGGATGAACAGAAGCATCTTCATCTTCTTGATGAGTATGGCGGGGAAGAGTTGAAAAAAGCAAAAGATGCATACCTAGTGCTTTATCAAAAATATGTTGAATTAACAAAACGGTTAAAGGCATTATCTGAAAATGAGCAGCAAATGGCCCATCGGCTCGATTTATTGAAATTTCAATTAAAGGAAATTGAAAGTGCCGATTTAAAAGCTGGCGAAGACGTCAATCTCCAAGAAGAACGCCAGCAATTAACCAATTTTGAAAAAATTTATGAAGCTTTAAAAAACTGTTATGAAGCGCTTCAAGGGGAACAGCGCGGACTGGATTTTCTCGGCCTTGCGATGAGCCATTTAGAAGAAGCGGCAGAAATGAACGATAAATTAAAACCGCTTTCTGATACGTTGTCCAACAGTTTTTATATGATCGAGGATTTGATTTTTCAACTAAGAAATGAATTGGAAAATATGGAGTTTGATCCGGAACGGTTAAATATGATTGAAGAACGGCTCAATGTCATCCATCGTCTAAAACGAAAATATGGACAGTCTGTTGAAGAAATTTTAAAGTATGCCGTAGAAATTGAAGAAGAAATCGATGCCATAGAAAATAGAGAAAGCCATGTCCAAACCATCCGAAAAGAGATCGAATCGGTTGTGAAAGATTTGCTGGTGGAAGCGAAAAATTTATCGGCGCTGAGAAAAAAATATGCCAAAAAATTAGTTGCTCAAGTTACCGCTGAATTAAAGCAATTATATATGGATAAAACCATTTTCGAGGTTCAGTTTTCATCTAGAGAAGGCAGCCGTTTATCATTCATCAATGGAACTAATGCCCATTTTGACAGCAATGGAATTGATATGGTGGAGTTTTACTTGTCAACGAATCCGGGCGAACCGCTTAAACCGCTCGGAAAAATCGTTTCCGGCGGTGAACTGTCGCGAATCATGCTTGCTTTAAAAGCCATTTTTTCCAAGCATCAAGGGATCACTTCCATCATTTTTGACGAGGTGGATACGGGTGTAAGCGGACGGGTAGCGCAAGCGATAGGAAAGAAAATTTACCAAGTTTCGGTTGGCTCTCAAGTCCTTTGCATTACCCATCTTCCTCAAGTGGCGGCAATGGCTGATACCCATCTTTTGATATCGAAAAAAGTGACAAAACAGGGAAGAACGAAAACGATCGTTCATCCGCTTTCCGATGAGGAAAAAATTAACGAAATTAGCCGAATGATTGCTGGAGATGAGGTCACAGAATTATCAAAGCAGCATGCAAAAGAAGTTTTAGAGCTTGCCGTTTCAGCCAAAACTCCTTAGGAAAATAATTTCTTGCCGGCTCGGGTTATAAATCGTCTCGCTCCAGGAAAGATTAAAGAATGTAGCCATGTGATATGGATCATATGGTGTGGGTTAGGAGCGAGGAGAGTGAAGAAATGAAAGAAGATGCCATTAGAAAGATAATTGGAACAATTCTCCTTGTTTCTTTCATCGCTTTCAGTTTTTCCAAAGAATTTCGCGGATATTTAAACATTCCGAAGCAAATCGCAATTTTTCAAGGTGAAGCCTATACGATAAAAAATACAATCCCGGCACAAAAGGAAGTATATGCCCAAAACGCTTTTCAAGTGGAAAATGACGGCAAAGACTTGAAATTGAAGGGAAATAAAGAAGGCAGCGGCGAAATTGTCTATAAACTTGGCAATGTGCCGATAAAAAAAGTAAATGTCAACGTTTTGAAGGAATTAAAAGTTGTTCCAGGCGGGCAATCCATCGGTGTGAAATTAAACACATTAGGTGTTCTCGTTGTCGGATATCACCAAATTGAAACGGAAGCAGGGAAAAAATCTCCCGGAGAAGAAGCAGGGATTGAAGTAGGTGATGTCATTACCAAAATTAACGGGAAAAGAATCGAAAAAATGAGTGATGTCGCCCCATTTATCCAAAAAGCTGGAACAAATGGAGAAGCGCTGGAGATTGAAGTAAAACGCAATGATCGACAATTCAAAGCAAAACTGTTGCCTGTAAAAGATCAAAAAGACAATGAATACCGCATTGGCCTTTATATAAGGGATTCCGCCGCCGGAATTGGAACGATGACATTTTTTGATCCAAAAACGAAAAAATACGGGGCATTGGGCCACGTTATTTCTGATATGGACACGAAAAAACCGCTTGTTGTGGAAAACGGAAAAATTGTTCAATCCACCGTAACTTCCATTCAAAAAGGGAGAGGCGGAAGTCCAGGGGAAAAATTAGCGAGATTTTCCGATGAACAGGAAGTAATCGGCGTGATTACAAAAAACAGTCCATTTGGGATCTTCGGCAAATTGCACAAACAGATTGCCAATGGCATCATGGATAAGCCGATTCCTGTTGCATTATCAAATGAAGTGAAAAAGGGTCCAGCAAAAATTTTAACAGTTGTGGAAAAAAACAAAGTACAGTCTTTTGATGTAGAAATTGTCAGCATTGTTAACCAAAAATTTCCAGCAACAAAAGGAATGGTTATTAAAGTTACGGATAAAGAACTGCTCAAAAAAACCGGTGGGATTGTTCAAGGCATGAGCGGCAGTCCGATCATTCAAAATGGAAAGCTAGTCGGCGCCGTTACTCATGTGTTTGTCAATGATCCGGCTTCCGGATACGGCGTTCATATTGAATGGATGCTTCAAGATGCGGGCATTCATATTTATGGCAATCAAAAAGCGAGTTAACTTGCTCGCTTTTTTCTTTCATCCAAGATAAAATTGGAATAAAATTTTTCGACATGCATATCTATATAATCGAAAATGAAAGAAAAAAGGAGAAATTTGATGAAAGGCTTAAATTTTTCCGCTTTTTTAAAAAAATAAGAGGAATCTAATCAAAGTTGTCGAAAGTAACATTAAGAAAATGGTTTGTATATTTTTGTAAAAATAGATTGGGAGGAAGTACGTGTGGAAAAAATAAAAGTGGTGATCGTGGACGATAATCGAGAATTGGTACATTTATTGGAAGAATATTTATCAAGTCAAGATGACATGGAAGTGATAGGAGTAGCTTACAACGGGCAAGAATGTTTGAACATTTTAAAAGAAAAAAATCCGGATGTACTTGTGTTGGATATTATCATGCCGCATCTTGATGGTTTGGCCGTTCTGCAAAAAATAAAAGGACTCAATACAGCCAAAAAACCAAATGTCATCATGCTGACAGCTTTTGGCCAAGAGGATGTGACGAAAAAAGCAGTCGACCTCGGGGCGGCATATTTTATATTAAAACCGTTTGACATGGAGCAGCTAGCAAACAATATACGCCAAGTAAGCGGGAAAACAACTTCGGCTCTCACGAAAAATTCCGTTTTGCACTCATCATCGATTTCCGAACATAAACATAGCAACTTAGATGCCAGCATTACAAGCATCATTCATGAAATTGGCGTTCCGGCGCATATAAAAGGCTATTTATATTTGAGGGAAGCTATATCCATGGTATATAATGATATTGAACTTTTGGGCTCCATTACGAAAGTCCTTTATCCGGATATCGCCAAAAAATATAATACAACAGCAAGCCGCGTAGAAAGAGCAATCCGCCACGCGATTGAAGTCGCTTGGAGCCGCGGCAACATCGAGTCGATTTCTTCTCTGTTCGGCTACACCGTCAGCATGTCGAAAGCAAAACCGACAAACTCAGAATTCATTGCGATGGTGGCAGATAAGCTGAGACTGGAGCATAAGGCGAGTTGACTGACCGTGGGATAGCGGCATTTTGACGGAGCCGCAAAAAACAGGCTGATTAACGAATATGAGAATGTACTGAAGGTTATTAATGGGAGCGTCCTCTTTATTGGAGTTTTAAGAAATTCCGGTAGGAGGGCGTTTTTATTTTGCGGATTTTTGAATCGAGTGATGGATTGCAGGAAACGTCGGTTTTCCGCAAATCAATGCGAAGCTACGGGCAACATTGCGGAGGTTTTTTAGACGAAAAAATTAGGGGAATCTGTGTGATGGTATCGGAGAAATAAAACCGCAACGGAATTTATAAGCTTTTCCTCTGAAGGAGAGTTATTTTACTTTTTTATTATTGGCATTCAATAGCAATATAAGAAGTCTAATCATTGCAAGAATAAATAGAGCTTATAGAATATTGTTCACCCAATTAATGGTATTATATTGAATGAAATCGAACATTGACAATAAAGCAAATAGGACTGCACCCAAAACAACGAATATTGTGATCTCCCTTTCCATAAAATTCCCCTTTACAAATATTTATTTACTCTAGGCCATATGTTAAATCGATATTTCTGCTCATTTTCCATGTAAGTTTATTTTCTAAAATAGCGTGGGTACCATTATTTTCTTCACAAGCAGAAGATCTTGTGGAAAATATAGGTAATACTCAGAACATGAACTGAAAAGAGGAAATGCAGATGATAAAAACAACAGGGGAGAAGTGCAAAATTTACGATTTACTGCCAGATTTTTGTCTTTTAAAAAGAATACAAGGTAGACGGCAAAATATATTAAAAAAATGAGGACAACTCCTGACAAACACCGTATAAACCACCGTTTATCTTATCGTTCATTGCAATGGTGGCCGATAAGCTGAGACTGAAGCATAAGGCTTCCTAAAGCAGAAAAAACTTGGTCTAGACGGAAAATGAAATAAACAAGCGAAAACCCCTGCACAATCGATGTGACAGGCATTCGATTGTGCAGAGGAAGCTGGGAAATGATGCAGGCTCTCTTTCAAAGCACGTGATTAGTTGAAAATCGAAAATTCGCCTATATTTCGAATAGAAATTGCTTTACACAAAAAAATCGCTGCATTAACTTTTAAAATGAGATCCACTAATCGATTAGGCACGGCGGTTTCCTTTTTTTTGAAATCGAGCCTGCACTTTATTTCGTTTTCGATCTCGATGCAAAATAAATCCGCCGATAAAAGAAAGACCTGCAATAAAAAAGAAAAAACCGGCTAAAAATTGCAGCCAAAGAAATGGATATGGCGGCTGCAATATTCCAAACAGCATATCCCTCATCAATTTTATCCCGTAAACCGCAAAAATGCCGGGAATGACCATAATCATGAGCGCAATGAACCGAATCATTCTTTTGATTATCCTTTCTATATAGAAAAATTTACGGATCAATTTCATTTTTACGGGCATATAGAGATTTGTCAACAGTTATAAACATGTTATGATGAAGATATACTGTTGATTTGGACAAACAAAATCAGCGATTGGAAATAAATATGGAAAACATAAACAATGAATACGCATTCGTTCGTTTTTTTGCTCGTTTTAAGTCTAAATCATTGCAAGAGCTTGGTGAACAAATGATAATTAGAATGTATGTCCGACGCTTTTCAATGTTATCCTGTAAATGGAAGTGTTTGAAATAAGCTTCATCGAGTAAAAAGTTTTTCTGGAATATGGATGTACCCAAGGAAGGAGAATTTCATGGCGAAAGAGTACGATTTAGTGGTTTTGGGAGGAGGAACCGGCGGTTATGTCGCCGCTATCAGAGCTTCCCAGCTTGGTTTAAAAACAGCTATTGTCGAAAAAGAAAAGCTAGGCGGCACCTGCCTGCACGCCGGCTGCATTCCAAGCAAAGCGCTTTTAAAAAGTGCGGAAGTTTTCGCACAAACGAAAAGAAGCATGGAATTTGGCATCGAAACAGCGGGAATTAAACTCAATTTCCAAAAAGTTCAACAGCGAAAAGAAAAAATCGTCCGACAGCTCCATCAAGGGGTTCAGCAATTAATGAAAAAAGGAAAAATCGATGTGTTCAAAGGCATTGGACGTATTTTAGGACCGTCTATTTTTTCTCCGCAGACAGGAGCCATTTCTGTTGAGATGGAAAACGGCGCAGAAAATGAAATCTTGCTCCCTAAAAACGTCATTATTGCAACTGGATCCCGTCCAAGATTCTTGCCGGGATTTTCGGTTGACGGCGAAACCATTTTAACATCAAATGAGGCGCTGCAGCTGCAACATCTTCCATCTTCCATCATTATAGTTGGCGGGGGAGTTATCGGGGTTGAATGGGCTTCAATGTTTTCCGATTTTGATGTTGAAGTGACAGTTGTCGAATATACCGACCATATTTTGCCAGCTGAAGATGTTGAAATCGCAAGAGAGATGGAGAAGCAGTTAAAAAAGAAAAACGTCCGCATTTTGACAGGAGCCAAAATTTTGACGGAAAAAACGGATGTTCAAAATGGTGTTACCATATTTGTTGAGCATAAAGGCCAAGAGTTGCAATTGCATGGCGAAAAATTGCTTTTATCCGTTGGAAGAATAGGAAATACGGAAGGAATTGGCCTGGAAAATACGGAAATTGAAATAAATGATGGGTTTATTGTCACAAACGAGTTTTATCAAACGAGGGAATCACATATTTATGCGATTGGAGATGTCATCGGCGGTCTTCAACTTGCCCATGTCGCTTCACAGGAAGGAATCCGTGCTGTAGAGCATTTAGCAGGCGAAAACCCTGCTCCCATCAATTACAGGCAAGTTGCAAGATGCATTTATTCAAATCCTGAAGTGGCCAGTATTGGATTAACAGAAAAAGAAGCGATAAACCAAGGCTATCAGATTAAAGTCGGGAAATTCCCTTTTCGAGGAAACGGCAAAGCGCTCGTTTTCGGGCAATCGGAAGGTTTTGTTAAAATAATTGTTGATCAAAAAACAGATGATCTTTTAGGCATACATATGATCGGACCTCATGCCACGGATCTGATCTCCGAAGGAAGTCTGGCTCTTTTTCTCGACGCGACGCCTTGGGAAATCTCGCATTCAATTCATCCTCATCCAACATTGTCAGAAGCGATCATGGAAGCGGCTCTTGCAGCAGATGGGAAATCGATACATTTATAAAGTTTTAGGAGGTCTCCACATGCCAAAAAATCGCCATTTATCTTTAGGATTAAGCGATCAAGATGTTTTAAACATGTATGAAACAATGCTCCTGTCTAGAAAAATCGATGAACGGATGTGGCTTTTGAACCGTTCAGGGAAGATCCCCTTTGTAATTTCGTGCCAAGGACAGGAAGGCGCCCAAGTCGGTGCAGCCTTCGCATTGGACAAAACAAAGGATTACATTCTCCCCTATTATCGTGATGTTGGGGTTGTGCTGCACTTCGGGATGACAGCAAAAGAATTGATGTTGTCTGCTTTTGCTAAAGCCGAAGATCCTAATTCTGGGGGGCGGCAAATGCCGGGGCATTTCGGACAAAAGAAAAATAGGATTGTGACGGGCTCTTCGCCTGTTACGACACAAGTGCCGCATGCGGTTGGCATAGCGTTGGCGGCCAAAATGGAGAAAAAGGATTTTGTCGCCTTTGTCACGTTTGGAGAAGGGTCTTCCAATCAAGGCGATTTTCATGAAGGGGCGAATTTTGCCGGGGTACATAAATTACCGGTTATTTTTATGTGCGAAAACAATCAATACGCCATTAGCGTTCCGGCGCATAAGCAATTGGCTTGCGAAAAAGTATCAGATCGGGCGATTGGGTACGGTATGCCAGGTATCACGGTAGACGGAAACGACCCTCTTGAAGTATATAAAGTCGTTAAAGAAGCGAGGGAAAGAGCTGTCAGCGGAGAAGGACCGACTTTAATTGAAACGATTGTGTGCAGGATGACTCCTCATTCCAGTGACGACGATGACCGCAGCTACCGGTCAAAAGAAGAAATTGAAAAGGCAAAAAGCAATGATCCGATTTTAATTTTTTCAAAATACTTGCGGGAAGTCGGATTGTTAAATGATCAGATAGAAAAAGAAATGGTCACGAAAATCATGAATATGATTGATGATGCAACTGATTATGCCGAAAAGGCAGCTTATGCTGCACCTGAAAATGCTCTTAAATATGTGTACGGGGACTGAAGGAGGAAAGATCATGCCAATCATGTCATATATTGAAGCAGTTACGGCAGCACTTCGGGAAGAAATGGAACGGGATGAAAAAGTATTTATTCTCGGGGAGGATGTCGGTAAAAAAGGAGGGGTGTTCAAAGCCACACAAGGGTTGTACGAAAAATTTGGAGAAGAACGGGTCATTGATGCTCCGCTGGCTGAATCCGCGATTGCCGGTGTCGGCATAGGAGCGGCTATGTACGGACTGCGTCCTGTTTGTGAAATGCAATTTGCTGATTTTATCATGCCTGCTGTCAATCAAATTATTTCAGAAGCGGCAAAAATTCGATATCGCTCAAATAACGATTGGAACTGTCCGATAACGATTCGAGCGCCGTTTGGGGGAGGAGTTCATGGAGCGTTATATCATTCCCAGTCCGTTGAAGCCGTTTTTGCCAACCAGCCGGGTTTGAAAATTGTTATTCCTTCCACCCCATATGATGTAAAAGGATTATTAAAAGCCGCCATTCGCGATGATGATCCTGTTTTGTTTTTTGAGCATAAGAGGGCATACAGGCTGATTAAGGGAGAAGTACCGGAAGATGATTATGTCTTGCCGATCGGGAAAGCGGATGTCAAACTTGAAGGAGACGATATAACAGTAATTACATATGGGCTTTGCGTCCATTTTGCCTTGCAAGCTGCAGAACGTTTAGCGAAAGATGGCATTTCCGTCCATCTTTTAGACTTAAGAACGGTGTATCCGCTTGATCAGGAAGCCATTATTGAGGCAGCAGCCAAAACAGGCAAAGTGCTCCTTATTACAGAAGATAATAAAGAAGGCAGCATCATGAGTGAAGTATCGGCCATTATTGCCGAACATTGTTTATTCGATCTCGATGCTCCGATTAAAAGACTTGCAGCGCCTGATGTGCCCGCGATGCCGTATGCCCCGACAATGGAGAAATTTTTTATGATCAATCCTGATAAAATCGAAAAAGCTATGCGGGAATTGGCGGAGTTTTGAGGTTGACCCTAAATTCAAGGAGGAATCACAGCGTGCTTATCGAAGAAATGAAAATGCCTCAACTTGGAGAGAGCGTAACGGAAGGAACGATCAGTAAATGGCTCGTTTCCGTAGGCGATAAGGTCAACAAATACGATCCGATTGCGGAAATCATGACGGATAAAGTAAGCGCCGAAGTTCCCTCATCCTATGCAGGTGTCATTAAAGAAATTGTGGCAGAGGAAGGGGATACTCTTCAAGTCGGTGAAGTGATTTGCAAAATTGAAATTGAGAAAACGGAAAGTTTACAAACCGCTGTTGAACCAAAACAGGCCGAAACAAATGTTCCTGAAATGCAACATACAGAGGATAGCAAGAAAATGAAGAAACGCTATTCCCCGGTAGTTCTCCGTCTTGCTCAAGAACATAACATCGATCTTGAAAAAGTCAACGGAACAGGGGCTTTTGGAAGAATTACACGAAAAGATCTGTTAAAGCTAATAAATAATCAAGAAAAACAAAGAAATATGGGAAAACAGGCAGGAGACGAACAAACGGCATCCTCCGCTCAAGCGCCATTGTGGGCAAATACAGATATAGAGATTCCAGTTTCAGGAGTACGAAGAGCGATTGCCAACAATATGGTGCGAAGCAAGCAAGAGATTCCTCATGCCTGGATGATGGTTGAAGTGGATGTAACCGGTCTTGTTGAGTTTAGAAATGCAATCAAAGACGAGTTTCAAGCAAATGAAGGTTTTTCCTTGACGTATTTCCCATTTTTTGTTAAAAGTGTTGCAGAAACGATCAAAGAGTTTCCGCAAATGAATTCGATGTGGGCGGGAGATAAAATTATTCAAAAGAAAGATATCAATATTTCCATTGCTGTGGCAACAGATGATGCTCTTTATGTGCCGGTCCTCAAGCAGGTTGATGAAAAATCGATTAAAGGCATTGCCCGGGAAATCAATGAACTTGCCAATAAGGTAAGAAAAGGAACGATCGAAGCGAAAGACTTGGAAGGTGGCACTTTTACCGTCAACAATACAGGAACATTTGGTTCGATTCAATCGATGGGAATTATCAATTATCCTCAAGCCGCTATCCTACAAGTCGAAACAATTGTAAAGCGCCTTGTTGTGATGAAAAATGGGATGATCGCTGCGAGAGATATGGTCAACCTTTGTTTATCGCTTGATCATCGAGTGCTTGACGGCCTTGTATGCGGAAAATTTATGCAAAGATTAAAACAACGTCTGGAAAGCATTTCAAAAGAGACAACATCCATCTATTAATAAAGGAATTTTTTTAAAAATGCTTGATCATTGCCTAATAAATGCATCCATTGTAAGATGAAACTATACAGCGGTAAAAAGGAGAGAGTGAAGTTGAATCTTGATTTCAATTTTTTTATGAATGATGTCGTTCGCCAAGCACGTGAGGAGATTGTTGCTGCAGGATATAAAGAATTAAAAACGCCTGAAGAAGTAGACGAAGCTTTAAATAAAAAAGGAACTACTCTTGTCATGGTCAATTCTGTCTGCGGCTGCGCAGGCGGCATTGCTCGTCCTGCGGCCTATCATGCCCTTCATTTTGACAAGCGCCCGGATCAATTAGTAACCGTTTTTGCGGGCCAAGATAAAGAGGCGACTGAACGGGCCAGATCTTATTTTACCGGGTATCCGCCATCCTCGCCGTCTTTTGCTTTATTGAAGGACGGAAAACTCGTCACCATGATTGAACGTCATGAAATTGAAGGACATGATCCAATGTCTGTTGTTCAGAAGCTGCAGGATGCTTTTGAAAAATATTGCGATGAAGTATAATGTGAAAAGGCTGCCAATTTCGGCGCCTTTTTATTTTGTTCAGCTAGCGCAATAATAAAAGAAAAAACAGGTAATGGTGAGAAAAATGCGAAAGTTTAAGATTGGCTATCGAACGTTAAAAACAGCGGTCGGTGCACCTCTTGCTATTTTCTTGGCCCAGCTGCTTGGTTTGAACAACTTTGTTTCTGCCGGAATTATAACGGTCCTTTGCATTCAAGTCACGAAAAAAAAATCGTTAAAAAGCGCTTGGGCCAGGTTTTTCGCTTGTGTGACAGGCATGGTGTTTTCCAGTCTATTTTTTGAGATTATCGGGTATCATCCAATTGTAATTGGAATTCTTTTGCTTTTTTTCATTCCGACAATGGTTTTGTGTAAAACGACTGAAGGAATCGTTACAAGCACCGTCATTATCTTGCATTTATACGCTGCTGGACAAATAAACTGGGGAATTATTCAAAACGAATTTTTGCTCATAATTACAGGAATTGGTGTAGCCCTGCTCATGAATTTGTACATGCCGAGTCTTGAAAACGATCTGATTCTTTACAGGGACAAAATTGAGGAAAACTTTGCCGTTATTTTCGAAAACATCGTTGCTTTTTTAAGGGAGGGAGACATGAACTGGGACGGGAAGGAGATTACCGAAACAGCTTCCTTGTTGGAAAAAGCCAAAGGGCTGGCGCTTCGAAATGTTGAAAATCAATTGCTGCGGAATGAAGATCTTTATTATATTTATTTTAAAATGAGGGAGAAGCAATTTGAAATTATTGAGCGTGTTTTGCCGACGTTCGCCATGATGACAACAAATGTTGAACAGGCCAAGCTCATAGCTGATTTTATAGAAGAGCTGAAAAACAACATTCATTCTGGCAATACAGCCAACAAATTTTTAAAAAAGCTTCAAAACATGAGGAAAAAGATGGAGGAAACACCTCTTCCGAAAACAAGAGAAGAGTTTGAAACTAGAGCCAGTTTATATCATTTCTTATATGAAATGGAGCAATATTTAATCATCAAAAGCCAGTTTAAAGGTCTTCCCAATACCAAATCGGCAAAAAAGAACCATGCGAAGAGGAAGGAAAAATAAAGCCCTTTTTTCATGTGAAGAATAAATGAAAAAAGGGGAAGTTCGAAACAATAAGGGGAAAGTAAAAAAGAGTGACTTTATCGGACAAGATCACTCTTTTTTATAGCCACATACTGATTCCTGTCAAAATGGTTGTCAAAAGCAAACAACCTAGCATTAAATAAACAACCAGCTTTTGTGTCTTCTTGCCGGGCATAGGCGGTTACCTCCTTTAGGATCTTTTCCGTATATCATTGTACAATGTTTTAAATAATGGAACAACCGTTTCACTGATTGCTGCCAGACATTTAGTTTCGCAATGATGAGCAAAATCGGTTACACTTAAGATGTATACATAAGCGGGAGGTAGTGTAGAAAAATGATTGATGAAAAACGGTTAGTCGATGAATTTTTGGAGCTTGTGCAAATCGATTCGGAAACAAAAAATGAGCGGGAAATCGCCAATGTATTAAAGCAAAAATTTAGCGGGCTTGGTCTTGATGTGATGGAGGATGATGCCGCTGAAAAAACTGGACATGGTGCAGGAAATCTCATATGCACGCTTGAAGCAACGAAAGACGGTGTCGACCCGATTTATTTTACATCACATATGGATACAGTTGTACCAGGAAAAAATATAAAGCCTTCAATCAAAGATGGATATATTGTAACGGATGGCACGACAATTCTTGGCGCCGACGATAAAGCGGGGCTTGCTTCCATGCTGGAAGCCGTCAAGGTGTTGAAAGAAGAAAAAATACCCCATGGAAAAATTGAATTTGTCATTACAGTTGGAGAAGAATCGGGTCTTATCGGAGCAAAAGCTCTCGATCGGCAGCGAATTACGGCTAAATACGGATATGCGCTCGACAGCGACGGGAAAGTTGGTGATATTATTGTCGCTGCGCCAACACAAGCGAAAATTGAAGTTGTCATTCATGGAAAAACAGCCCATGCAGGGGTTGCTCCGGAAAAAGGGATTTCGGCGATAACGATTGCGGCGAAAGCAATCGCCAATATGCCACTGGGGCGCATTGATGAGGAAACAACAGCAAATATCGGCCGGTTTGAAGGAGGAACGCAAACAAACATCGTCTGCGATCGTGTCGACATTTTAGCGGAAGCGCGTTCACTTGACCCTGAAAAAATGGAAAAGCAGGTTCAAACGATGAAAAATGCTTTTGAGCGGGCGGCACAGGAAATGGGCGGCAAAGCGGACGTAAATGTCACAGTCATGTATCCCGGTTTTACGTTCAATGACGGTGACAAAGTTGTGGAAATTGCCAAAAAAGCGGTGAAAACAATCGGCAGGGAAAGCAGATTGTTAAAAAGCGGGGGAGGCAGTGATGCGAATATCATCGCCGGTTTCGGCATCCCTACAGTCAATCTGGCCGTAGGCTATGAAGAAATCCATACGACAAATGAAAAAATGCCGATCGAAGAGCTGAAAAAAACGGCTGAATTAATAGTAGCGATCGTTAAAGAAGTGGCTGGCGAATAGGCGGTGCAAAAACCGCCTTTTTATTTATATTTTTCAATTACGGAAAAGAACTGTTTGGCAAATTGATAAAACACTTTTACGGATGGAGCCAATTCATAATTTGCTGGAAGGATAATCCCTACATTCCGTTTAACAAGCGGCATAACAACGGGAATTTTCACTGTAAACCGCGGCATCGTTTCATAAAAGGTGCTTTCCGGAAGCAATGTGACGCCAATCCCGGCAGAAACAAGCCCTTTAATGGCGTCCAAATCCTCCCCTTCTGAAGATATAACCGGAGAAAACCCTGCTTGTTGGCATGCTTCATGGACAATTTTATGCAATATAAACCCTTTCGGAAATGTTACAAAAGGATCGTTGCGCAATTCATTCAAGACTAAACTCGATCGGCTGGCCAATGGATGGTTGCTGGGCAGGAGAGCTGCAAAAGACTCCGTAAATAAAATTTCCCCTTTAATCCCCTTTTCTTCTGTCGGCACTGGCCCGAGAAATGCCAGGTCTATTTCCCTGTTCTTAACGGCTTCAATTAAAAATCTGTAGGTTCCTTGACGGAGATGAAATGAAACGTTCGGATGCTTTTCTTTAAATTCTGTAATGACTGCAGGCATTGTATGGCTTGCCAAACTAGTCGGGAAACCGATCCGGACCATTCCTCTTTCAGGATCTAAAAACTCTTCAATTTGTTGTTTAGCATGCTCAATTGCTTTTAAAGCTGTTTCGACATGCGGCAAAAAATGATGTCCAATCGGCGTCAGTTTTACATTGCGTCCATCCCGTTCAAATAAATTGACCCCAAGCTCGGCCTCCAAATTGGCAATTTGCCTGCTGATAGCGGATTGAGCCACATGAAGTGCTTCTGCTGCTTCCGAAACGTGTTCTCGTTTGGCCACCTCCACAAAATAGATCAGCTGCCTGAGTTCCATATCATTTCCTCCTAAATTCCATCTCAATATGAGATTAGTTTTATCTAAATTATATATTGTTAATATTATTTTTGAAAACTACAATTATATTTACAGACTTTATCGGTATGAGGAATGGGGGAGAAGAGAGATGAAACACTTTGGATTACCGAAAGCACAAGGTCTCTACCGTCCTGAATTTGAACATGATGCATGCGGTATCGGTTTGTATGCCCATCTGAAAGGGAAACCTTCTCATGATATAGTCAAAAAAGGCCTGCACATGCTTTGCCAATTGGAGCATCGCGGGGGACAAGGAAGCGACCCGGAAACCGGTGACGGAGCCGGCATCATGGTGCAAATTCCGCACAATTATTTTAAAGTGGCCTGCGGAAGAATGCCTTTGCCTGAAAAAGGCCGCTACGGCGTAGGCATGGTCTTTTTGCCGGAACGTGAACATGAACGGGTGCATTATGAAAACGAGATCAACAAAATTATTGAAAAAGAAGGACAAACATTATTAGGTTGGAGAACCGTTCCAGTTAATATCGAAAAAATCGGAAAACTCGCAAAACAAAGCAAACCATTTATCCGTCAAGTATTTATTGGGGCAAGTGATGATATTCAAGACGAGCTTGCATTTGAAAGAAAACTGTACGTTATCCGCAAACAAGCTGAAAAGCTTATTGAAAACAACGAATTTTATTTTGCCAGTTTATCAAGCCGGACAATCGTCTATAAAGGATTGCTGACACCTGAACAGCTTGATGAATTTTATGTGGATTTGCAGGACGAAAGATTTCAATCGGCATTTGCCCTTGTTCACTCTCGTTTTAGCACGAATACGTTTCCAAGCTGGGAAAGAGCGCATCCTAACAGATATTTAATTCACAACGGGGAGATCAACACTCTCAGGGGAAATATCAACTGGATGTCAGCTAGAGAAAAACAGTTCGCTTCAGAACTTTTCAAAGATGACTTGAAAAAAATAACACCAATTTTAGATACAAACGGAAGCGACTCATCCATTTTGGACAACGCTTTTGAATTTTTTGTGTTGGCGGGGAAAAAGCTGGCGCATGCCGCAATGATGCTCATTCCCGAGCCTTGGTTTTGGGATGGCGAAATGGATGACGATAAAAAAGCATTTTATGAGTTCCACAGCTGTTTCATGGAGCCTTGGGACGGTCCGACCGCTATTTCGTTTACGGATGGAAAGCAAATCGGAGCGATTTTAGACCGCAACGGATTAAGACCTGCTCGCTATTATGTAACGAAGGACGATTACATTATTTTTTCATCCGAGGTAGGCGTGATTGATGTTGAACCGGAAAATGTGCTGTATAAAGACCGACTCAGCCCAGGAAAGATGCTGTTAATTGATTTGGAAGAAGGCAGAATCATTTCTGACCAGGAAATAAAAGAAGAAATAGCGAAAGAAAAGCCTTATCGCCAATGGATCGACAACCAGCTTATTTCGCTTCACGATTTGGAAGTTCCGGAAGACGCCGGAAAAATTGACGATTTGATCAAGCGGCAAAAGGCTTTCGGTTATACGTTTGAAGATGTCGAAAAAACGGTGGCAGCAATGGTCAACCAAGGAAAAGATCCGGTTGGGGCAATGGGCAACGACACTCCGCTTGCCGTTTTGTCCGATCGTCCGCAAAGCTTGTTTAATTATTTTAAGCAGCTGTTTGCACAAGTAACAAATCCGCCAATTGATGCCATTCGTGAATCGATCGTAACGTCTACTATGACGCTGCTTGGCAAGGAAGGAAACATTCTTCATCCTGATCAATCGGCAGCTCGTCGCATTCGTTTAGACACGCCGATATTATCAAACGAAGAACTTGCAGCCTTGAAAAACAATCCTTATCCGGAGTTTAAATGCGTGACCATTCCATCTTTATTTAAGGATGACTTGCAAGAAGCTCTCGATCAACTTTTCAAAGCTGCCGATGAAGCGATCGAAAACGGTGCTACTCTTCTCGTTTTGTCCGACCGCGGAGTTGATGAAGATCATGCACCAATTCCGACACTGCTCGCCGGAAGCGCCCTTCACCAGTATTTAGTGAAAAAAGGGACCCGTACACAAGCAAGCATTATTGTTGAATGCGGAGAAGCGAGAGAAGTTCATCATTTTGCAGCTTTAATCGGATATGGAGTAGACGCCGTAAACCCGTACTTGGCATTAGAAACCATTCGGCAATCGGTTGAAAAGGGAACGATTTCATATTCATATAAAGAAGCTGTGAAAAAATATAAAAAGTCAGTGACTGACGGTGTCGTCAAAGTCATGTCGAAAATGGGCATTTCAACAGTGCAAAGCTACCGCGGCGCCCAAATTTTTGAAGCAGTCGGCATTGGACAAGAGGTCATTGACAAATACTTTACCGGCACGACTTCCCAAATCGGGGGAATCGGTTTAAAAGAAATTGAACAAGAAGCAAAAATGCGCCATGCTCAAAGCTATAAAACAACGTACCAAGATGAAACACTTGATCCGGGCAGTGAATTGCAGTGGAGAAGATCGGGGGAACACCATGCATTTAATCCAAAAACGATCCATACACTCCAATGGGCCTGTCGGAAAAACGATTACAATCTCTTTAAAGAATATTCGAAGATGGCAAATGAAGAGCGGATGACATTTTTACGGAATCTTTTTGATTTTGATGAAACAAGAAAGCCAATTCCAATTGAAGAAGTGGAACCAGTTGAATCGATTGTCCGCCGTTTTAAAACCGGCGCAATGTCCTTCGGTTCAATAAGCAAAGAAGCTCATGAAGCCCTTGCAATCGCAATGAACAGAATTGGCGGAAAAAGCAACAGCGGCGAAGGGGGAGAAGATTCTGCACGCTACTTGCCCGATGAAAACGGCGATTGGAAAAGAAGCGCCATTAAACAAGTGGCTTCTGGCCGCTTTGGCGTAAAAACCCATTATTTAATTAATGCTGATGAACTGCAAATTAAAATGGCGCAAGGGGCGAAGCCGGGAGAGGGCGGACAGCTGCCGAGCCAAAAAGTATATCCATGGATCGGAAAAGTGCGCGGTTCAACTCCTGGCGTAGAATTGATTTCACCTCCTCCACACCACGATATATATTCGATTGAGGACTTGGCTCAATTAATTCATGATTTAAAAAATGCAAACCGCGATGCGCGAATTAGTGTGAAACTTGTTTCCAAAGGCGGTGTTGGAACGATTGCCGCAGGAGTGGCAAAAGGAGCCGCCGATGTCATTGTAATCAGCGGTTATGACGGTGGCACAGGAGCCTCGCCGAAAACGAGCATTAAACATGCCGGACTGCCATGGGAGCTCGGTCTTGCTGAAACCCATCAAACATTAATGCTAAACGGTTTGCGTGATCGAGTAGTACTTGAGACAGACGGAAAATTAATGACGGGCCGCGATGTTGTCATGGCAGCTTTGCTCGGGGCAGAAGAATTCGGTTTTGCTACTGCACCGCTTGTTGTTCTCGGATGTGTCATGATGCGCGTATGCCATCTCGATACATGCCCGGTCGGCGTTGCAACGCAAAATCCTGAATTGCGCAAAAAATTTATGGGAAAACCTGAGCACGTCGTCAACTTCATGTACTTCATTGCTCAAGAAGTCCGTGAAATCATGGCTCAGCTCGGATTCCGGACAGTAGAAGAAATGGTCGGAAGAGTTGATGTATTAAAAGTAAGCGATCGGGCGAAAAAGCATTGGAAAGCGAAACATCTTGATTTATCCCGACTGCTTTATCAAGTCGATGGTCCAAGAACATTTGCCCGTCCGCAAAACCATAAAATCGAGCAATCATTAGACGTGAAGGAAATTTTGCCGAAAGTTGCGGAAGCGATTGAACAGAAACAAAAAATTGACCTCCATTTGAATATTAAAAATGTGAACCGCGTCGTCGGCACCATTACAGGCAGTGAAATATCGAAACGTTACGGAGAAGAAGGACTTCCGGAAGATACAATCAAACTTCATTTCAACGGTTCTGCCGGGCAAAGCTTTGCTGCATTTGTACCGAAAGGAATGACAATGACTCTTACCGGCGATGCCAACGATTATATCGGAAAAGGGCTTTCGGGCGGTAAAGTGATCGTGCGCCAGCCGAAAGGGGCATCTTTCGCCTCAAGCGATAATGTCATTATTGGCAACGTTGCTTTCTACGGAGCAACGAGCGGTGAAGCCTATATCCAAGGCCGTGCCGGCGAAAGATTTTGTGTAAGAAACAGTGGTGTAAATGCAGTTGTGGAAGGTGTCGGCGATCACGGCTGCGAATATATGACAGGAGGACGCGTTGTGATTCTTGGTTCTGTCGGCAAAAACTTTGCGGCCGGCATGTCCGGAGGAATTGCCTACGTTTTAGCGGATGATCAAGAAAAATTCAAAAGAACAGCCAATAAAGAATTAGTGCTTTTTGAATCACTTGAGGACAAAGAAGAAATCTGCATTGTCCATGAAATGATTGCTAAGCATTATCAATTTACAGAGAGTGCAAAAGCTCAACACATTCTCGCTCATTGGCAAGAGTATGTCGGAAAATTCATCAAAGTGATTCCGAGAAACTATAAGTTGATGATCAGCACTATTGAGAAAATGGAGAAATCGGGATTGTCACAAGAAGAAGCTGTGCTTAAAGCTTTTGAAGCAGTTGTCAACAATAAGAAAAAAGCTGCGGTCGAAAAATCTGCTTTGGAGACGGTCGCTAATTAAAGCGGCGCTCCAAGGTGCAGTTGAAAAGGAGGGGGAGACTAGTGGGAAAAGCAACAGGATTTATGGAGTACGTTCGTGAAGGAGAAAAAAAACGTGATCCGCTTTCCCGCCTTAATGATTGGAAGGAATATTCCTTTCCATTTTCAAATGAAACACTTGCCAGACAAGGTGCCCGCTGCATGGATTGCGGGACGCCGTTCTGTCATATGGGAATGGAATTGAACGGCTTAACTTCAGGATGTCCGATTCATAACTTAATTCCCGAATGGAATGATCTCGTTTATAGAGGAAGATGGAAAGAAGCATTAGATCGTCTATTGAAAACGAACAATTTTCCTGAATTCACCGGCAGGGTTTGTCCCGCTCCGTGTGAAGGTTCTTGCACCGTTGCCATTTCCGATCCTGCTGTAGCCATTAAAGGCATTGAAAGAGCCATTATTGATAAAGGATTTGAAGAAGGATGGATTCAGCCGAGAATCCCGCAAAAAAGATCCGGAAAAAAAATCGCCATCGTCGGTTCCGGCCCTGCCGGACTTGCGTGCGCCGATCAACTAAACCAGGCGGGGCATACTGTGACGGTTTACGAACGCGCCGACCGAATCGGCGGCTTGTTAATGTACGGCATCCCCAATATGAAACTTGAAAAAGAAATTGTTGAACGAAGAGTGCGTCTTTTAGAAGAAGAAGGCATTACGTTTGTTACAAATACGGAAATTGGCAAAGATATTACAGCTGATGAGCTCCGTTCGCAATATGATGCGGTTGTGCTATGCACAGGGGCGCAAAAACAGCGCGATCTTGCCATTGAAGGACGGGAATTGAACGGTGTCCATTTTGCAATGGATTATTTAACAAAGGCAACAAAAAGTTTGCTTGACTCGAATTTTGAAGACGGGAAATTCATCGATGCAAAAGACAAGCATGTGATCGTAATCGGCGGCGGCGATACTGGCGCTGACTGTGTTGCGACGGCGTTGAGACAAAAATGCAAAAGCGTTGTCCAATTCGGAAAGCATCCTGCATTGCCGAAAGAACGGTCTGATGATAATCCGTGGCCGCAAGCTCCTCTCGTTTTTACATTAGACTATGCGTATGAAGAAGCGAAAACAAAATTTGGCCGGGATCCTCGTGAGTACTGCATTCAAACAAAGAAAATTGTCGGCGATGAAAACGGCAATGTAAAAGAACTGCATACGATTCAAATGGAAAAAACGTTTGATGAGAACGGTAAAGCGGTATTTAAAGAAATCCCCGGCACAGAAAAAGTTTGGCCTTGTGATTTAGTCTTTATCGCAATCGGCTTTGAAGGCACAGAACAGCCTCTTTTGCAGCAATTCGGCGTGGAATCAAGAAACAACAAAATCGACGCACCTTACGGCAAATATACAACAAATGTTGATGGTGTATTTGCAGCAGGTGATGCACGAAGAGGACAAAGTTTGATCGTGTGGGCGATCCATGAAGGCCGCGGGGCGGCAAGGGAAGTTGATCGTTTCTTAATGGGGGCAACCAATCTTCCTTAAAACAATATGTTTCTCTTTAGCTAGGTCAGACACGATGCAGTCTGACCTTTCTTTTTGAGATGTGTTAAAATGGTGTTGGGTGATGGATATGAGCCGTGTTATTTTTCATATCGATATGAACAGCTTTTATGCTTCAGTCGAGGCTGCCTTCGATCCTTCTCTAAAGGGGCGGCCGCTTGCGATTGCCGGCAATCCGAAGGAACGAAAAGGGATCATTGTGACTTGCAGCTATGAGGCAAGAGCTTATGGGGTAAAAACAACGATGCCGGTTTGGGAGGCGAAAAAGATTTGTCCCCAGTTAATCATTAAAAAACCAAATTTTGAACGATATAAAAAAGCGTCAAAGGCCATGTTTTCCATTTTGCGTTCCTACACGCCAATGGTTGAGCCTGTGTCTATTGATGAAGGGTATATGGATGTAACAGATGTTGCCATTCATCCAGTAAAATTGGCTGAAACGATCCAAAAACGTTTGCTTGATGAACTCTTGCTTCCTTCGAGCATTGGTATTGCTCCGAACAAATTTTTGGCAAAAACGGCATCGAATATGAAAAAACCGCTCGGCATTACCATTTTGCGAAAACGGGACGTAAAACGGAAACTCTGGCCGCTTGACGTTTCGGAAATGCACGGAGTGGGGGCAAAAACGGCTCAAAAATTAAAGAATATCGGGATTGAAACGATCGGTCAATTAGCCGGATCACATGATGTTCAGTTAAAAGCATTGCTCGGCATCAACGGAATTCGGTTAAAGGAAAAAGCCAACGGAATTGATCATCGCCCTGTGGATCCGTCCTCCATTTATGATTTTAAAAGCGTCGGCAATCAGACAACATTGCCAAAAGATACGGAAGATGAGCAACAATTAAAAATGGAATTAAAACGGCTGTCAATGTCTGTAAGCCTTCGGTTAAAGAAAAAAGAGGCGCTGGCGACAAAAGTTCATATAATGCTTCGCTACAAAGACAGGACAACCGTGACAAAAAGCATGAAGTTGCAAAATCCAACAGATGATGAGCAGGAAATTTTTCATCATGCATCAATGTTATTGGATAAACTCTGGGAAAAACAACCTGTTCGGCTGATCGGCGTCACCGGGCAGGACGTAGTCGGCAAAAAGGCCGCTTATAAACAGCTGGATCTTTTCACGTTTGAAGACGAGGCTAAGAACGAATCCTTATATCAAGCATTGGAAGCATTATCGCAAAAATATGGGAAAGAAGTTGTCAGAAAAGGGTTAAAACCTATAAAGGGGAACCATTCAGAAGGAACAAGTTTTCAAAAAGACTTTTTGCTGGAGTGAGGCTTGCCTCTCACCATCTTCAAAGCGGAAAAAATGTTGAATTTCAGTTCTTTTGGGCAGAACCTCTTTTGGGTGTTTACACTTGAAATGAAGGCGGCAATTATGGTATTTTCAGTTTTGTAGACTAGTCATTATTTGAAATAGAAAGGGAAGTAATCAATATGTCAAAACAACAAATCGGAGTCGTCGGGCTGGCGGTGATGGGGCGGAATTTAGCTTTAAATATTGAAAGCAGAGGCTACAGTGTATCCGTCTATAACCGTTCGCCGGAGAAAACGGATGAAATGCTGAAGGAAGCAAAAGGAAAAAAAATTGTTGGAACATACAGCATTGAAGAATTTGTCAACTCTCTTGAAAAACCTCGGAAAATTTTATTGATGGTAAAAGCTGGAACAGCTACTGATGCCACCATTGAACAGCTTCTGCCACATCTTGATAAAGGAGATATTTTAATTGACGGCGGAAATACATATTACAAAGATACTCAGCGCCGCAGCAAACTGCTCGCCGACCGCGGCATCCATTTTATTGGCACCGGGGTTTCCGGCGGGGAAGAAGGGGCTTTAAAAGGTCCTTCCATCATGCCGGGAGGGCCAAAAGAAGCTCATGAACTTGTGCGTCCGATCTTTGAAGCCATTTCCGCTAAGGTGAACGGAGAACCTTGTACAACTTACATCGGTTCGGACGGCGCCGGCCATTACGTAAAAATGGTTCATAACGGCATTGAATACGGAGACATGCAATTAATTTCAGAAGCTTATTTTATTTTAAAACATGTGCTTGGATTAAATGCACAAGAGCTGCATGAAGTTTTTGCTGAATGGAACAAAGGGGAGCTTGACAGCTATTTAATTGAAATTACGGCAGATATCTTTACAAAAATTGATGATGAGACAGGGAAGCCGCTTGTCGATGTCATCCTTGACACCGCCGGACAAAAAGGAACTGGCAAATGGACAAGCCAAGACGCACTCGATTTAGGAATCCCTCTCCCGATCATTACTGAATCGGTATTTGCCCGTTTTATTTCCGCAATGAAAGAAGAGCGTGTCAAAGCAAGCAAACTGTTGGGCGGACCGAATGCACAGCCTTATGAAGGGAACAAAGAAGAGCTGATTGAAGCCGTCCGCAAAGCGCTGTACATGAGCAAAATTTGCTCCTATGCTCAAGGGTTTGCGCAAATGAAAGCGGCAAGCGAAGAATATAAATGGAATTTAAAATACGGCGATATTGCCATGATCTTTCGCGGCGGCTGCATCATCCGCGCAGCGTTTTTGCAAAAGATAAAAGACGCTTACGACCGCGATCCCGACCTTCCAAATTTATTGTTGGATCCTTATTTTAAAGAAATTGTTGAAAGCTATCAAGGTGCATTAAGACAAGTCATTGCGGTGGCGATTGAAAGAGGAATTCCAGTGCCGTGTTTTTCTGCTGCTCTCGCTTATTATGACAGCTACCGCACCGAGACATTGCCGGCAAACTTAATTCAAGCGCAGCGTGATTATTTTGGCGCTCATACGTATCAACGCATCGACAAGGAAGGCATCTTCCATACAGATTGGCTGAATAAATAACGACAAAAAAGCATCGGTTTTCGCCGATGCTTTTTTATGTACTATCTCCATAACCAAATCTCTCTTGTCTATCAATTTTAGTGATATGCGAAAAACAATGCTTGTTTGAAGATTGTAAAATTTAAATGGTGATAGCTGCCGGATGAAGCACAGTAGTTCAAATTTTTGGATAAACGTTAAAACATTAATTTTCGGAAACTTTAAAAAAGATTCATCATTTTAACATGTCTAAAGAGGATTGCCGAACAAGGAATTCAGTCGTTTATCCACGAACTTACCATTAATTATTCACATGGTATGAAGCGCCAACTAGCTTTAGCCATTGCTTTTTTAATAAAACTAAAGGTATTGCTGTTGGATGGACGCTAGTATCTTTAGTTCCGATTACAATGCTGATTTGTTTGTTATCCAGAAGGGGAAATATTGTTCTTTTATCCACAATATGATTCCGATCGCCTATAAATTGGAAAATAAAATATGATTGCTGAAAAACGGGAAAATTCATCAAGTTGCCAATCATTACAGTGAAAGAGAATGGGATGTTTTAAATCAAATAAAAATTTAGTTGCTCTTTCAAATGTTTTACTAATATAGGTTTTGTTTTCTTTAGCATTATTTATAGAAATTCAAATCTTTTCTGTTAATTCATTTGCAAACCTTTTCGTTTATATCTAAATTCGGTACAAAATAGATTAAGATAGAAATGAACAATACTTATGAAAGGAGTGAAAAAATGAAACAATATCATATCATTGTTTCAGGACGTGTACAAGGAGTGGGATTTCGCTATTTTACGCAATCAAAAGCAATCGAGCACCAAATTTCCGGTTGGGTTCGAAACAAGTTGGACGGAACGGTTGAAATCGTTGCAGAAGGAGAGGAACAAAATTTGCAGGACTTTCTTGCCTCTATTCAAAAAGGAAGCCCTTTTTCAAAAGTTGAAAATATACAATTAACGGAACATGAAGAAGTGGAAGAATTTCAAAAGTTTGATATTCGTTATTAATTTTGAATAAAAGATAACAAAAAAGCTTGATGATGATGTTTCAGTGAAGATCTGTTTTTTAATAACTTCGACTTTTATTCATAAATCGATAATTTAAAGAAAGGTTATTGATGAACAAGGTTTCCAGTCGTTTATCCGCAAATTGGCATAGATGAAATAATTTTATTAAGTCCTGAACTTTGTGTAAAAAGGAAGCGGTTTGATTTGCGGGAATCTTGGTTCGTTTGGCCGGAAGGAAGATTTTACACAATCATACGGATTTGTCCATATTTTTACTGAAAAAGCTCGCCAAGTTGCTAATAATGGCAATGAAAGTGAATTGGAACATTATGTTTTTATTGAAATATTTTCCTATTTCGCCCGAAAGATGCTTCAATCATTTAAATAAAGATGCCGTTTATCATGATGTCAGACGGAAACATCAATGATGTGAAAAGAGGTTGTCCGAAAAATGGTTTTTCAGCCCAAATATGAAAAAAGTAAGACCAAAGAATGCTGTTAAATCAACATTCTTTGGTCTTTTATTTGGAAACATGTAACACTAAAATGGGCTTTTCAGACAGGCCCTTAATTAAGTAAATAGAAAACTGTCATTAAATCGGCCACCAGTGGAAGCCGTCCTTGGCTAGCAGCTCATCCGCTTCTTTTGGTCCCAATGAACCCGCTTCATAATTAGGGAAATTTGCGGTTGTCTGCGACCAAACTTTTGAAATCGTGTCAACAAATGCCCAAGATAAGGCGACTTCATCCCAATGTGTGAAGTTTGTTGCATCCCCGAGCATGCAGTCATATAATAATCTTTCGTATGCCTCAGGAGTATTCATACCGTCGATGCCATTATTGTTGTATGAAAGCTTGATGGGGGTGGCTTCTGAACTTACCCCTGCTTTTTTGGCGTTAAGATGAAGCGTAATCCCTTCATCAGGCTGGATATGGATGACGAGCAAATTTGGAACCCGGTCGGCTTCCTTTTTAAAGTACAGGTTCATTGGAATATCTTTGAATTCGACAACAATTTTTGTTGATTTTTCTTTCATCCGCTTTCCTGTACGGATGTAAAAAGGAACGCCTGCCCAACGGTAATTGTCAATCAAAATTTTTCCGGCCACAAACGTTTCTGTATTGGAATTAGGATCAACTTTCGGTTCTTCTCGATAGCCGATAACCTCTTTTCCATTGATTGTCCCCTTTGTGTATTGGCCTCTTACAAAATAGCTGTCGACTTCGTTTTCCTTAATCGGCCGTAAAGCCCGAAGCACTTTAATTTTTTCGGAACGAATTTCATCCGTCGTTAATTTAATTGGCGGTTCCATCGCAAGCAGGGCCACCATCTGCAGCATGTGGTTTTGCACCATATCTCTGAGCGCGCCCGATGTTTCATAGTAGTTGCCTCGGTCTTCCACGCCTAGTGATTCGCTTGAAGTGATTTGAATATTGGAAATAAAACGATTGTTCCATAAATGTTCAAAGAGTGCGTTGGCAAATCGAATGACTTCAATATTTTGCACCATTTCTTTTCCTAAATAGTGGTCAATTCGATAAATTTGTTCTTCATCAAATGCGGCGCGGATTTTATCGTTTAATTTTTGAGCGGAAGGGAGATCATGTCCAAACGGTTTTTCAATGACAAGCCTTGTCCATCCGTTTGTATCTTTTAAACCGTGTTCTTTTAAATTGTTGGCGATTATTCCAAAAAATTCAGGCGCCATCGCCAAGTAAAATATTCTGTTCCCTTCTGTTTGATATCTTCCATCCAAGTCGGAAAGCAAACTTCTTAAGTCATGATATGATGAATGATCCGATACATCAAAAGGTTGATAATAAAAATGTGATGTAAAGGATGTTAGATCGCTGTTGACGGAAACGGAATTTTCCACGGATTCTTTGACATTTTCCCTGAACGTTTCGTTTGTCCATGGTCTTCTTGCTACGCCAACAACGGCGAATTCTTCGCCGATCTTACCGCTTTGATACAAACGGTAAATGGATGGAAACAATTTCCGCTTTGCTAAATCTCCTGTTGCGCCGAATATAACAATGATCGCTTTTG
The DNA here is from genome assembly GCF_056032925.1 of Aeribacillus sp. JST-2. Taxonomy (NCBI): domain Bacteria; kingdom Bacillati; phylum Bacillota; class Bacilli; order Caryophanales; family Bacillaceae; genus Aeribacillus; species Aeribacillus sp. JST-2. The sequence goes on along the minus strand of NZ_JBVVUU010000003.1, from coordinate 27,513 downwards.
GTTTTTGTAGTTTCTCCACTGACCGTACCTCGCTTTATTCAATACTTTCTTTGATTTTGTGTTATGATTGACAAGAGGAATCTTATTTCTCCTCTTTTGAAAATTATGTACCTTCAAATATTTAATTGTAAAGGTAAATGCATTGTAAAGCAAATAATTAATCGTTTTGTTGAAACAATTCTTTAATATAATTAGACAAATTCAATGTATTGTTGCGTATGAAAGCTGGGTGACGGCTTCTCTAATTTGAATCGGTCTTCCATGTTCTCCTGTTCATCCGGGAGACATAATGGAAGCCGACAGGATAGAAAGCAAACTTAAGAAAACTTGATGACTCGTTCATTAAAAAGGAGAGATATAACGGATGCCTAATAGTTTTGTTGCCTCGATCCTTCTTGGCTTATCTTTATCGATTCCTATTGGCCCCATTAATATAGAGATGGTCAAGAGAGGAATAAAATTTGGCTTTTTTCATTCATGGGTTGTTGGATTAGGCGGTATGTCGGCAGATTTAGTCTTAATGTTTGCCATATTTTTTGGCTTGTCCACCTTTTTAACGCAATTATTAGTACAGGTTATCATGTGGCTTTCCGGATTTCTAATTTTATGTTATTTAGGTTATGGCAGCATAAGAGAAGCATTCGATCAAATAGAAATAAATGGAGAGATAAAAAGAGAAAGCCTGGCTAAATCCTATTTTTCAGGCTTTCTTATTGCCTTATCGAATCCGCTCAACATTGTTTTTTGGGTCAGCATTTACGGATCTGTATTGGCTATCGAATTAACTTCCGTTGAACGATATCAAGCACTGCTCGAAAGCAGCGCAATATTTTTGGGGATCGCATTATGGGATCTTACCGTAGCGCTGTTTGTGCATTTCGGAAGAAAAATGATCAGCCAACAATGGTTAAAATGGTTATCTGTTGCTGCTGGCATTTCTTTGATAGGATTTGGCATAAGTTTCGGATATAAAGCCTTTCAAACGTTTTTGCGTATGGTTTAATCTAGGGTTTCACCGTCATGATGGACATGCGAATCTTTAAAGCAGTCTCTAGATTAATCAGCCAATAAGGAATATCTCGATATTACAAATTTCAAACATCGTGTCTAGTTTACGTTTGCTGCTGAACCGGCACCGTTGGTTTTTATATATGATAATATCCATACAACTTTTGCGTGGATAAAAAACCGCAGAGAATTTTATAGTGTGCGTGATTCCCGTCAGACGATCAACGATGCCGATAGTGCCGGGCTTATGTTTCTTGGCGATTAAGCATGGTGGCCGCCGATCAGTTTGCTGCGCCTTAAGCTTGTTCCCGCTTTTGTATACGACACCGCCCGCAAGAGTACATCGGAACCGTGTTTATTGCGAATGGCATCCATGACATATCCCAACCGATGTTCTTTCATGCGGTTTGGCCGGAACAAATCAAGCTGCATTGTGTCGTCTTCTTCGATGTTGGAAAGGGCGATCGAAATTTTCCGGACCGTCTTCCCCTCATAAAAACGGTCAAACAGGGAAAGACACGTATGATAAAGGTCCATTGTAATATTCGTTGGCTCATCCATCGTTTTGGAACGGTAAAATCCTCCGCCGCCTTCATTTTTGCTGTAGCCGATTCCCAAGCTGACCGTTCGCCCCGCCTTTCGGTGTTCTCTTGCCCGTTTCGCCACTTCCTCGCACATTTCCAAAATGACGCATTTTACTTCCTCAGGATCCGCATAATCCCGAAGCAAAATTTGGCTTTTGCCAAAGCTGATTTGCCCTTCCATAAGCGGAGCGCCGATATCGGAAAGATCCACTCCCCAGGCATGGTAATAAAGCTGATTTCCCATGATCCCGAACTTCTTTTCAAGAAGCTCCAGCGGGTAATTCGCCAGCTGCCCGACTGTAAAAATTCCCATTCGGTTCAATGTCTTTTCAAGCCTTGCCCCAATTCCCCACATTTTGCTTAACGGACTGATGGGCCAAAGTTTTGTCTTGACATCATCATACGTCCATTCAGCGATTCCTTTTCTTTTCGCCTCCAAATCCAAACAAAGCTTGGCCATCAGCATATTCGGCCCAATCCCGACCGCACACGGCAGCGAAAATTGCCGTTTTAAATCCTCCGTTATTTTTTTGGCCAATTCTTTTGCATCCCCCCAAAGCTTTTCGGATCCGTCTGCTTCAATAAAGGATTCGTCGACGCTGTACACGTGAATGCTTTCTTTCGGCACATATCGGTTTAACAGCCGGGTAATTTCGGTTGAAATCCGCAAGTAGACCGTCATTTTCGGATGAATGAGATGAATGCGGGGGTCGTTCGGGATTTGGAACAAACGCGATCCCGTTTGAATGCCGAAATCTGCTTTCAGCTTTGGAGAAGCCGCCAATACGACGCTTCCTTCCCTCTCTTTATCGCCAACAATGGCAATGTAAGATTTTAAAGGATCAAGCCCCAAGATGACAGCAGCACAACTCGCATAAAAACTCTTCATGTCAATGCATAAGATCCGCTTTTCCGGCAATGCCTCATAATTCATTGCGCACCCTCCCAAAAAAACGAATATATGTTCGTTATTTTTATTTTATGGGAATATATGTTCGTTTTTCAATGGAAGTTTACTCCAGTTCTTTGCAATGCCAAAAATTTGAACGACCCGAAATAGGGCAATAAAGAAAACCGGGCGCAACAATTCAACGCCCGGCTCGACAACAAAAAAACATCATGGATTTCAAACTGACAGACGACATATTATCCTTTCATATCGGAGAACGCTCTCCTTTATTTTTGGCGAAACAAGCTCCCGGCTACTTTCTCGAAAACAGAAGGCATTAACCGATACAAAACACCGCCAAGTTCCATCCAAAAAGGAAGATTGATTTCCCGTTTGTTTGTAAGCATTGAGCGGACGACTTTCCTCGCCACATCGTCGGGCTGAAGCATCCACCGTTTAACGTTTTGAACATATTCGCCTGACGTGTCAGCAAGGTCAAAAAAGTTCGTCTCAATCGGACCTGGATTAACGGCTGTGACAAAAATCCCTTTGTCGGCCACTTCCATCCGCAAGCAGTTTGTAAACCCTAAAACAGCATGCTTCGTTGCCGCATAAATGCCGGATTTCGGGGTGGCGATTTTTCCTGCTTGAGAAGCGATATTGATAATATGGCCTTCCTTTTGGGCAAGCATTTTCGGAAGCACCATTTTTGTCGCGGCGATTAAACCGAATACGTTCACTTTAAACATTTGCTGCATTTCCTCTAGTCCAGCTTCTTCGACAGTGCGAAAAATGCCAAAACCGGCGTTATTGACAAGAACGTCAATGCGGTCAAAATCATTTATAATCTTGGAAAAGATAGTCGTCACTGCATCAAGATCGCTCATATCAAGCTGGTAATACGTACAGGTGACCGAAAAGGAAGCTTCCAGTTCAGCAGCCAGCCTGCTGAGTCGATCTTTCCGGCGGGCAAGCAGCACTAAGTGTCCGCCGCTTGCGGCAGCCATTCTTGCAATTTTTTCTCCGAGGCCTCCGGAAGCGCCTGTAATCAACACCACTCGATCTTTGAGCCGAGAATTCATTTTTTCACCTCTTCATCGTTTGTCGAAAAAATCCAAACCCCATCTTCCAATTGTTTATTCACTTTTCCGAGATTCTCTAAATAATCAAGCTGAGCCACTGTTTCCGAAATGGCAAATAAAAATTCGCGCTCATAGGCGGACGGAAAAAGCAGTTTGCATAGAGCAAATGCAGTCATTTTCTTCATTTTTAAAAGATGCCAGACATTGATAGCCCGCTCGTGCTGCCTTTCTAAACGATGGCGAATTAGCCGATGAGGCTCAAATATTTCCTCCCGATGGCCGGGATAGACGACAGAAATGGGCATATCCAGAAGCCTTTTTAACGATTTATTATATTGAAGCTGCGGTCTCGGCCGTTCCTTTCCTTTATCAGGCATTTCAAGAAGAGGGTTGGACGAAATCGTTTTGATTAAATGATCGCCGCCGATCATCCGTCCATTTTTTTCATTATACAAAACAATATGGCTTTGGGCATGCCCGGGCGTCTCCATGACCGTAAAGCCGGGCAACCCATCTACTTTATCCCCTTCTTTGATTGCAGTCGTCAAGGGATGCGTGCAAGAATAGATGGAGAGATCAAAATTGGCCATTTTTTCGGCAAATTTCTCCGGAACCCCAAGCTGCTTGGCTAATGTTAAAAAAAATTCGGATTGCCGCTTAAAAAAAGCGACGTCCCGGCACAGCCAAGGAGTATTTAATCGATGCCCCAAAACAGGGAGATCTTTATCAAAAAAATCGAGCAAACCAATATGATCGGGATGATGATGAGTGAGAACAATTTGATCAAGGTCGGCCGGGACAAATCCCAATTCCTTCAGCCGCTTTTTCAACATGTTCCACGCCTCACTTGTCTTTGGCCCGGCATCCACTAATGTTAAAGCATCCCCTTCTACAAGATATACATTGACATCTCCTACCGAAAAGGGAGTTGGAATTGTTATTTTATGAATGGCAACCTTACTTCCCATAATTGAAAACCGCCTTTTTTAAGCGAAACCGCTTTTGATTGATATAACCATATTTTACAAAGGTCAACCCTTTTTGTCATTCGTTTTCGAACTTGACAAGCCGGCGTTCTAATTGCATAATGATGAAAAATTCTTGCTTTTGTTTATTGCCGACACGCGATATGAGTAGATAAACTCTATACGCGCGTCTGTTCATCCGTTGGAGGATGTCAGACGCTTTTTTTCATCAAGCCATAACAAATGGAAAGGGGTCTTAATGGATGTACAAAATTGGATTTGTCGGTGCAGGATCGATGGCAGAAGCGATACTATCCGGATTGGTCAACGGAAATAAAATTAAACCAAACGATATGATTATCACCAATCATTCCAATGAAGAACGGCTGAAACAATTAAACGAAACATACGGAATTCATATCACAACGAACAAGAAACAGTTAATGGAAAACTCCCAAATCATCCTTCTGGCAATGAAACCGAAGGATGCTGACAAAGCAATCGAAAGCATTTCGGAATACGCTTTAGAAAGCCATCTCATCATATCCGTATTGGCTGGCGTTTCAACAAAAGCGATCGAGCAATTATTTGCCAAAAAGATACCTGTAATTAGAGCGATGCCCAATACATCGGCGTCCATCAGGCAATCAGCAACCGCCATTGCAAAAGGAGAATATGCAACAAAAGAACACTTATTGCAAGCCGCCGAATTGTTCCAAGCGATCGGAACGGTCGAAGTCACGGAAGAACACAAGCTCGATGCGGTGACAGGTCTTGCCGGAAGCGGCCCGGCTTACATTTATTACATTGTTGAGGCAATGGAAAGAGCGGCTCTGGAAATCGGGTTGGAAAAAGAAAGTGCCCGTTCCCTCATCGTACAGACATTATACGGGGCGGCTTCTATGCTGCAACAGTCGGGCAAAGACCCATCCACGTTAAGAGAGGAAGTGACAAGCCCAGGAGGAACAACAGAGGCCGGTTTAAGCATTTTAAAAAGCGAGCGGGTGGACGAGGCAATCATTCGCTGCATTAAGCGGGCAACTGAGCGCTCTCAAGAATTAAACAAATCTTTGGAAGAAAAATTATTCACAAAGAGTAAATATTAAAAATAGGGGCGGCAAGCACCCTATTTTTTTATACATGTTTGCTCATAAGCAAATTTTGTGACGGAAAAGATAATGCTTGATATAATTTTCTAGAAATTTCTTAGGGAGGCGAAAAAAGTGAGCAGAGCATTATTTGAACCATTGACTTTAAAAAATGTTACGTTGAAAAACCGGATTGTCATGTCGCCTATGTGCATGTATTCTGCGGTAAATCAAAAAGGATTCCTCGAAGATTTTCATTTCACCCATTATACTTCAAGAGCCGTCGGCCAAGTGGGGCTTATCATTCTGGAAGCGACAGCTGTTTCACCCGAAGGCAGAATTTCAAATCAAGACCTTGGCATTTGGAGCGATGCCCATGTTGAAAAATTGGCAAAGCTTGTTAAACAAATCCAGTCATATGGCGCAAAAACAGGCATCCAGCTTGCCCATGCGGGAAGAAAATCACAAGCGGAGGGAGACAATCTTGCTCCTTCAGCGATAGCTTTTGATGAAAAAAGTCCGATACCAAAAGAAATGACAAAGGAAGAGATAAAAAAGACGGTCGAAAATTTTGCAGCAGGAGCCAAAAGAGCAAAAGAGGCTGGATTTGATTTAATTGAAATTCACGCTGCTCACGGTTATTTAATTAACGAATTTTTATCCCCTTTAACCAACAAGCGCGATGATGAATATGGCGGCACCCTTGAAAACCGCTACCGTTTTTTGAAAGAAGTCATTCAAGCTGTTAAACCAATCTGGGAAGGGCCTTTGTTTGTCCGCGTTTCCGCCAATGATTATCATCCAGACGGATTAACGATAAAAGATTATGTACGAATAGCTAAATGGCTGAAAGAAGACGGCGTTGATCTGATTGATGTCAGTTCCGGAGGCGTTGTACCGGCGGCCATTGATGTTTATCCTGGCTATCAGGTGTCGTATGCGGAAAAAATTAAGCAGGAGGCGCAAATTGCAACTGGTGCAGTCGGCATGATTACATCAGGAATACAGGCGGAAGAAATCTTGAAGAACCATCGGGCCGATCTCATCTTCCTTGCTCGTGAATTGCTAAGAAATCCTTATTGGCCTTATCATGCTGCACTGGAACTCAACACAACAATCGAAGCTCCGGTGCAATATGAACGAGGCTGGAAAAAATAAGGCAGGAGCCAGAAGGCATTCCTTCTGGCCGGACTGTCTTCTTGCACTTTTTTGATGAATTCGCTGCAGCATTTTCTTTCAAAACCGATTGGCTTCTTATTCTTTTCTTGGAATCGGCACAGACAAAAAATCATAAGCAACATCTGATTTTGGAAAAACTGCCCTTGCTTCAGAGACAAGCTTTTGCATATCTTCATCCCCTTGATATCTGGAACTGATATGTGTCAGCCATAAGTTTTGCGCATTGGCCTCCAGAGCGACTTTGGCCGCTTCAACCGTTGTGGAATGATAATAATTGTGAGCCAATGTTTCTTCTTCGTGGGCAAATGTCGCTTCATGGACAACGATATCGGCATTTTTGGCCAATTCTACGCTTTGTTGACAATACCTTGTATCACCAAGAATGGCCACGATTCTCCCCTTTTTCGGAGCGCCTAAAAAATCTTGTCCATTTAAAATGCGGCCATCCGGGAGTTCAATTGTTTCGCCGTTTTTCAATTTTTTATACAGCGGGCCGGGTTTCACTCCGAGCTGCTGTAACCGATCGACTAATAGCCTTCCGGGGAGATCTTTTTCCACAATCCGGTATCCGAAAGAAGGAATGCCGTGCTCTAGCTTTCCGGATTGGACAATGAACTGTTCATCTTCAAACACTGCCCCGCCTTCCTCGATTTCTTTGATCACAATCGGATATTGCAGATGAGTGTAGCTTAATTTTAACGTTTGTTCGACAAACTTTTTGATTCCGGAAGGACCGTAAATGGTAAGGGGAGATTTGCCTTCATGAAACGATCTCGTTCCCAGCAAGCCCGGCAGTCCGTAAATATGGTCCCCATGCATATGCGTGATAAAGATCTTTTCAATCTTTCTCGGCTTTATTGTTGTATGCAAAATTTGCTGCTGTGTCGCCTCCCCGCAATCAAACATCCAAATGGTGCCGCGTTCTTCCGAAAGGTCGAGAACGATCGACGAAACGTTTCGATTTTTCGCCGGAATGCCGGCTCCTGTTCCTAAAAAAACTAATTTCAATGGCATTTCCTCCCGTTCTTTTTGCTCCATTACAAATTTCAACATGTTCATTTATGTATAAAAAATTAAATCACATTCGCTTTGCCGCAAACAATGAGGCCGAGACCTGATTATTGTGTAAACTCACACTCACAGCCCAGCAAACATAGATTCCCGGCCAATCAAACCGCTTCCTTTTTACACAAAATTCAGGACTTAATCAACAATGAAACCAACAGGCCAATGTTTTTAATGGTGTAAAAAAACTCCTTATAATTAGGCTGGCCGCCTTTGGCCGGAATTCCTAATTACAGGAGCAACACCTTACCGACAAGAATAACATAAAATCCGCAAGAAATGAACAATAAATAAACCGAAGTTTTCAGCGGTTCTTTACCGCATGTGACTGCCCGCCTCCCAGTTAAAGTCTTAGCTCTTTTTTTAAATTTGGTTAGAATAACAAGCATCTGAAAGGATCGGATTTGAAATTGGCTAGCATTTTTAGGCCAATTCATTTTTGCACAATTTTATGGACTTGATTCTATTAAATAGGTGTATGACTGGAAATGATATATATTGTAAAATTTATGCTAAAATAGCACTATATATGTACTTATGGGTGAGGTGTGTATATGTCGCAAAATTTTCGCTTTTTAGAAGAAAAATGGGAAGTTCTCGCCCGTGTTGGGGAAACGGCAGAACGAAATGTCTATCAAAATCCAAATGTGGCGATAAGTGAACTTAGAAAATTTGCTGAAACTATAACAAAATATATTTTAGCGTTAGAAGAAATAAAGGAAGAACGCAGAACTGATCAACAGGAGCGTCTGAGAATTCTTTTTTATGAGCAAATTCTGCCGAAGGAAATATATGACTTATTTACGGTCATTCGTTTGAAAGGGAATCAAGCGGTACATAATCCGAGCTATGGTGAAGTAAATGAAGCCAAAGCTTTATTACATATGGCGTTTCGAATTGCTGTTTGGTTTATGGAAGTGTATGGCGATTGGTCATTTCAAGCTCCAGAATATATCGAACCGACACCGCAAACATCTATATCAGAAGATGAATGGAACGATGTAGTTAAGTCATACGAAGAAAAGCTGGCTCATTTGGAAACAGAGCTTGAGAAGATACGCATAGAACAGATATATATAAGCAGTGAAGAGAAGCAAAAACGACGTGAATATTCACAACGGGCAGTCGCTAACTTTGAATTGACAGAGGCCGAAACCCGTATTCTCATTGACCAGCAATTGCGTGATGCTGGCTGGGAGGCTGATTCAGAAAAGCTGCGTTTCTCAAAAGGAGTTCGTCCGGAAAAAGGAAAAAACATGGCGATTGCGGAGTGGCCTTTAAAACATGGTTACGCTGATTATGCTTTATTTATTGGCCCCGAGCTAGTAGGGATCATTGAAGCGAAACGTGCTAGTAAAGATATCCCATCTGACATTGAGCAAGCAAAAGAATATGCAAAACTTGTTGTTCGGCATGGTCATGAAGTGATCCATGAGCCATGGGGAGATTACTATGTTCCATTTTTGTTCGCAACCAATGGCCGCCCCTTTTTAAAACAGCTAGAACAAAAGTCAGGCATTTGGTTTTTAGATGCGCGGAAATCAACGAATCACCCCCGACCACTTCATGGATGGTACACTCCTCAAGGACTGAAAAATCTATTAAAAAAAGATACAGAACGTTCGGAACAATTTTTGCGTGATGAAAAATTTGATTATCTTAAATTACGAGACTATCAAGTCAAAGCCATTCAAGCGGTCGAAAAAGCATTGAAAGAGAAAAAACGCAGCATTTTAATCGCAATGGCAACCGGAACAGGAAAAACAAGAATGGCGATTGGTCTCATTTACCGATTGCTCAAAGCAAAGCGTTTTAATCGTATATTATTCCTTGTCGACCGAAAAGCTCTTGGAGAACAAGCGGAAAGCGCTTTTAAAGAAAGTAAGCTGGAAAATTTCCAAACGTTCACTCAAATTTATAGCTTACAATCGTTATACGATCAAAAACCAGATGATGAAACGAAAGTACATATCGCTACCGTACAAGGAATGTTAAAACGCATTTTCTACAACGAGAAAACAGAAGACATACCATCGATTGATCAATATGATTGCATTATTGTCGATGAAGCCCATCGAGGCTATACACTAGATAAAGAGATGAATAACATAGAAATTGAAATAAGAGATCACAATGACTATGTAAGTAAATATCGAAAAGTACTTGATTACTTTGATGCCGTTCGCATCGGTTTAACAGCAACTCCTGCGCTGCATACAACAGAAATTTTTGGACCACCGGTTTTCACTTATTCTTATCGTGAAGCAGTCGTCGATGGATATTTAGTCGACCATGAACCACCGTATCAATTTGAAACGGTATTAAAAAAGGAAGGAATCACTTGGGCCAAAGGTGAAACAGTCGACGTATATGATACGGTTTCCGGCACAATTTCACAAGAGTACCTTGAAGATGAAGTGAATATTGAGGTTGCACATTTTAATACAAAAGTTATCACAGAAAGCTTTAATCGTGTTATTATACAAGAGTTGACGAATTATATTTCTCCGGACGATGAAGGCAAAACATTGATATTTGCAGCGACAGATGATCACGCAGACTTAGTCGTACGTCTTTTAAAAGAAGAATTTGAAAAAGTATACGGTGAAGTCGAAGACAATGCGATTATGAAAATTACAGGCTCCATTAAGGATCCATCAGGTGCGATTCGACGCTTTAAAAATGAAAAATATCCAACTATTGTTGTGACGGTGGATTTGCTAACGACAGGTGTCGATGTTCCAGCAATTACAAATCTCGTCTTCTTGCGCCGCGTTCGCTCGCGGATTCTTTATGAGCAAATGCTAGGACGAGCAACGAGAAGATGTGAAGAAATCCGAAAAGATCACTTTAATATTTTCGATGCGGTTGGAATCTATGAGTCTTTAAAACCATATACAAGCATGAAGCCTGTTGTCACTCGACCAAATATTTCACTGACTCAATTAGTAGAAGAATTAGAAGGTTTAGAAAAAGAAGAACACCTTCAACATCAACAAGAACAAATTATTGCCAAAATCCAACGAAAAAAACGCCAATGGTCAGAGAAGCAGCACCAAGACTTTAAAGTATTATCTGGTGGAAAAACAGTTGATGAATTTATAGATTGGGTAAAAAACTTGAATCCTGCTGAATTAACTGGACAGTTAAAAGAGTACAAATCGATGTTCCGTTATATCGATGAAAATCGCTATCGGGAAAATAAACAATATATTTCCACACATGAAGATGAGCTTATCGGGGTCAAACGCGGGTATGGGAATGCGGAAAAACCGGATGATTATTTACAATCATTCGGGGAGTTTGTCCGGAACAATATGAACAAAATCCCTGCGTTAATGATTGTATGTCAACGTCCAACTGAATTAACGAGAGAAGAGTTAAAGAAATTGCTGCTTGAACTGGATCAGAAAGGTTTTTCTGAGAAAAAATTACAAGCAGCTTGGCGCGAGGCGAAAAATGAAGACATCGCAGCGGACATCATCGCCTTCATTCGCCAGCAGGCTTTAGGAGATCCGCTTATTAGCCATGAAGAACGAATTAAGCACGCTATGAAGAAAATTTACCAAATGAAAGCGTGGCCGCCTGTGCAAAAGAAATGGCTAGAGCGAATCGAAAAGCAGTTGCTGCAAGAATCCGTCCTTCATCCGGACCCTGAAAAGGCTTTTGAATACGAACCTTTTAAGAGCCGTGGAGGTTTTAAACAATTAAATCAAATTTTCGATGGACAATTAGCACAAATAGTTCGCGAAATTAATGATAATTTGTACAACTATCACCAAAAGAAGGAGCAAGCGTAGATGAACAACAGAGAAATCGTCCAAAAACTATGGAATTTATGCAACGTGCTTCGTGATGACGGCATTACGTATCACCAATACGTCACAGAGCTAACGTATTTGCTGTTCTTAAAAATGATGAAAGAAACCGGCCGAGAATATATGATTCCAGAAAAATATCGCTGGGATTCGTTAGTAGAAAAAGACGGAATTGAACTGAAAGAGCATTATCAACAGCTGTTGCTTGATTTAGGAAAAGAGGAAAATGAATTATTAAAACAAATTTATACAGATGCGACATCGAATATTAGAGAACCAAAGAACCTAGAAAAAATTATTCAATCGACCAATAACTTAGATTGGTACAATGCGAAGCAAGAAGGGTTAGGGGATTTATACGAAGGGCTGTTAGAAAAAAACGCAAGTGAAGTAAAATCGGGAGCGGGGCAATATTTTACGCCTCGCGTCCTTATTGATGTCATTGTCGAACTTGTCAATCCCGAGGCGGGCGAACGCTGCCATGACCCTGCTGCGGGAACATTCGGCTTTATGATCGCAGCAGATCGCCATGTTCGTAAACAGACCGATGATTATTTTGACTTATCTCAAGAAGAAATTGAATTTCAAAAATACAAGGCATTTTCCGGTGTAGAGCTTGTCAGAGACACGCATCGTTTAGCGGTCATGAACGCGTTGCTTCATGATATTCATGGGGAAATCTTGTTAGGAGATACCCTCTCTTCACTAGGTGAAAGTTTGAAAAATTTTGATGTGATTTTAACGAATCCGCCTTTTGGAACAAAAAAAGGCGGCGAGCGGGCAACACGAACAGACTTCACCTTTACAACATCGAACAAACAGTTGAATTTCTTGCAGCATATTTACCGCGCTCTCAAGGCAAACGGCAAAGCTCGTGCCGCTGTTGTTCTTCCAGATAACGTCTTGTTTGAAGGCGGGGTAGGAGCCGACATTCGCCGTGATTTAATGGACAAATGTAATTTGCATACGATTTTACGCTTGCCGACAGGGATTTTTTATGCCCAAGGGGTAAAAACGAACGTCTTATTCTTCACCCGCGGGACATCAGATGTCGGCAACACAAAAGAAGTATGGGTATACGATTTACGAACAAACATGCCTTCCTTTGGCAAACGGAATCCGCTAACGAAAGAACATTTTGAAGGATTTATAAAAGCTTACACGGCAGAAGACCGCAGCCAAGTCAAAGACGAGCGCTGGAATGTGTTTTCACGTGAAGAAATTGCAAAAAAAGGCGACAGCTTGGATATTGGTCTAATTGCTGATGAATCCTTGTCCGTCTACGAAAACCTGCCAGACCCAATCGAATCTGCAGAAGAAGCGGTGGAAAAATTAGCACTAGCGATTTCGTTACTAAACGAAGTCATTGCCGAGTTAAAAGCTGTCGAACAACCTAACACCTACCAAACGGATTTTAAAGAAATGCTAAAAGTCGCAGAAACATCTGAGGTGCTTAAAAAATGAGCAAAAAGAAACAAAAATCGTTGGAAGAACTACTAGAAGAAGCATTAGTGCCGGAAGAAGAACAGCCTTATATAGTTCCAAAAAATTGGGTTTGGACTAGAACTTGTATTATACATGAAATAGTAACTGGGGCTACTCCATCTAAAAAAAATAATGAGTATTATGGTGGAAATTTTCCATTTGTTAAACCCGGAGATTTAGATCAGGAAGATTCGGTGATAGTAGCTTCTGAATATCTTACTGATAAGGGTAAAGAGGTAAGTAGAATAATTCCAAAACACTCAACATTAGTTTGTTGTATAGGTTCGATTGGAAAGACTGGATTTAATTTAGTAGAATGTACTACAAATCAACAAATAAATTCTCTAATTCCGAATAAAAAAGTAATTTATCCGAAATACACATACTATTTTTCATTAAGTTCTACTTATCAAAATTTATTATTGAAATCTTCTTCATCTACAACCGTATCCATAATAAACAAAAGTAAAATGTCTAAACTTCCATTTGCGCTTCCACCTTTAAACGAACAAAAACGCATTGCTGAGAAGATTGAGCGGCTTTTTGCAAAAATTGATGAAGCAAAGCGGTTAATTGAAGAAGTGAAAGAATCTTTTGAGCTTCGACGGGCAGCGATTTTGGATAAGGCGTTTAAGGGACAATTAGGTACAAACGATCCTAACGAGAAGAGTATGTTTGAAACTTCTAATCACATAAAAGAAAAAGACCTTATCCCAAAAGAAGAGCAACCATATGAAGTGCCAAAGAATTGGGTGTGGGTAAAAACAGGTGCTATTTTTGAACAAATTAAAGAACAGGTACTACCAATTGGAAATGAAACCTATGTAGGTTTAGAGCATTTAATAAAAGGAGGAGGTATATCTCATATTGAATTAGCTAAAGACATTAAGAGTAAAAAGGTTGTTTTTAAAAAGGGAGATGTATTGTATGGAAAGCTTCGTCCTTATTTGAATAAGCATGCAATTGTTGATTTCGATGGTGTAGCTTCTACGGATATACTAGTATTTAGGACTGAACATAAATATCTTAACCAACTTTTAGACTACTATTTGGGACTTCCATCGACTATAGATTATGCAGTTTCAAATAGTAATGGTATTAATCTTCCAAGGGTATCACCAAAAAAAATGAATGATCTCCCTTTCCCGCTTCCACCAAAGAATGAGTGGAAAAAAATAGTTAAAATTTTAGATAAAATGTTAAATAATTTAATTGAAGAACAAACTTTAATTGAACAATTGGAAGCGGAATTGGTTTCAATAAAAAATTCGATTTTATATAAAGCCTTCCGCGGCGAGTTAGGTACAAACGATCCAGCCGATGAACATGCGATTGAGTTGTTAAAGGAAGTGTTAAAATCTAAATAAAACATTTATGTAAGAGCTCATTCAGTGAGTGAACTTTTACCGCTTTCAATGTTGAAGCGATTAACCTTTTATGTGAATAACAAAGCAAGCTGTCAACACTCAAAGATTGCGAAGGCTTAAATAGATGTATACGTGAATTAGCCGCTTCCTGCGATGAATCGGCGAGAAAACCATGAGAATTGATGCTGAGGCGCGGTGTTTTGTGCCCCGCCTTTTGCGCTGCCTCCCGGTGTAATTGAGCAAAAGGCGCAAATCGTTCAGGCAGACCGCCGATGATGCCCAGCGCCATCGGAAGACCGAGCATGCCCGCACGGACGGCAGACTCTGGAGTTCCTCCAACGGCTATCCAAACCGGAAGCGGATTTTGCAGTGGTCGGGGATAGACCCCTAGATTGTCCAGCGGCGGACGATGTTTTCCCGTCCATGTAACTCGTTCGGATTCCCGCAGCTTGAGCAAAAGATCAAGCTTTTCCTCAAAAAGCTCGTCATAATCTTTCAGGTCGTAGCCAAAAAGGGGAAAGGATTCGATAAACGAACCGCGGCCGACCATGATTTCAGCGCGGCCTTGGGTGAGCAGATCCAAGGTGGCAAATTGCTGGAACACCCGCACCGGATCGTCCGAGCTTAAGACGTTTACCGCACTGGTCAACCGGATGCGTTTAGTGCGGGCACCAGCGGAGGCAAGCACCACCGCAGGAGCCGAAACAGTGTAGTCGGGCCGATGATGTTCACCGATGCCAAACACATCCAGTCCGACCTGATCGGCCAGCTCAATTTCTTCTATCAGATTCTGCAGCCGTTCCCCCGGGCTGATCAATTGGCCTGTTTCGGGATCAACCGTCCGTTCTCCAAATGTGTAAATGCCGATTTCCATCCGTTTTCACCTCCCTTGATTTGCTGTTCGTTCATACTGACGTTAGATCTATCTTATGCTATTTTTTCGATGCCAAGCAACAAAAAGGGGCTGAGGCAGCAATTGCCTACCTTCAAGCGGCCTTTTTATCTTATGGCTAGGCTGGTTTGGACATTCCATCGTGAGCAGAATGGACTGTCATGGGGAGACGGGATGTGCCCAAGCATTGGAGAGGGAATCGACAGCCCTTAATTTTGTTATAATGGGCGTACATTAAAGACGACAATATACAATCACTACTTTGTCTTTAATTTTACAGAGTAAATCCAAGTTCTTTACGGATGAACCTTTTAATGTCCAAATTTCAGAGATTTTGTACCATATCTCTATTTTTCTCCTTGTTGGATTCTCCGCTTTTTTCTCTTTCGTTTTTATTTATAAAAGAAAATGCAGTGAGCAGTACTAAGATGACAAGGCAAACGGCAGAACCGATCATATTATTCTTATTAAAGATAAAAGAAATAAAGATTATCAATAAAGAAACGATGGCCAATATCGTTGTATATGGGAAACCTTTTACTTGAAAGTATGGTTTCGTCTTATACTGCGAACGAAGCTTAAGTTGAGCTAGACAAATGCTCGTCCATAATAAAAGAATCGTAAAACCAGGTATCGTCATTAAGTAGCTGATGACTTGATCGGGAGTCATGTAAGCTAAAAATACTCCAAGTAAAATACAGATGGCTGTAACTATAATACAGTTAATCGGTGTTCCTTGTTTGGAAATCTTTAAAAACCTTTTTGGAGCTTCACCGCTTTGAGCCATGGAATATAATGTTCTGGAAGTTGCATAAATCCCTGAATTAGCCGCTGATAAAACGGCAGTAATAAGAACAAAATTCATAATATGAGCGGCTCCAGGAAGCCCTGTGATGCTCAATACTTGGACAAATGGACTTTTTTCCCCTGTCACTTGATTCCACGGCATTAAACCGCAAATAATAAGAATAGGAAGCATATAAAAGAGAATAACTCTCCACATCGTTCCTTTAATAACTTTTGGCAAAACTTTCTCTGCATCTTTTGTTTCTGTAAGAGTAACACCAATTAACTCAGCCCCGCCATATGAAAACATGACGACTAAAAAGGCGCTTAACATTCCTTCAATTCCATAAGGAAAGAACCCGCCGTGTGCCGTGTAGTTAGCAAAAGGATCATCAATATTGCTTGGAATCATTCCAAATAAAATGCCAAAACCTAATAAAATGAAAGCGGTTAATGCGAAAATTTTAATTCCTGCAAACCAAAACTCAATTTCACCATAGTACTTTACTTGAAACAAATTCATTCCGACGATCAAAACGGTGCAAAAGAGACTTAAAAGCCATAACGGTACGGATGGAAACCAATATTTTAGGAAGCTTCCTGCTGCTAAAATTTCAACAACGGTGACAATAATCCAATTGATCCAATACAGCCATCCTACGATAAAGGATATATGAAAGCCAAAAGCTTTATAAACAAAATGCTGAACGTTTAAGTTCGGATAAACAATCGCCATCTCAGCCAATGCCGCCATGACAATAAATAATAACAGGCCTCCAAATAAGTAAGCAATAACGACACTTGGACCCGCAATATTTAATGTATCCGAGCTTCCTTTGAAAATACCTGTTCCAATCATGCCTGCCAGCGCAATAAACTGAACATGTCGAGGCAATAGCCCTTTTTGTAATGCTTGATTTTTTTCCATAGTGTTCATGCCTTTCTGTCGCATTATGAAATAAAATATACTAGAATAACTGTTAATAAATTTTTTACTTAAACGCTTTTAAGATTATATGCTTTTATGCATGTAAGTATAAAAATAAAATATGTTTCTAGTATATAATATTCCTGCGATTCAGCAAGAGAATAATAATGAAAACTTATTGCTATCGAAATGTGGGAATTTATGGTGAATTGTTATGCACGGGACTTCAAAGATAAGCGAACATTCATTGCAGAAAAGGTCTATTTTTCATCTATTAGTTCTATGAAGTTCGTCCCAAGAGGTAACAGAGGGAATGTTTTGTATGCGAGTCTTGAGAAAAGTAACAGGAAGATCCAAAACACTATTTTAAAAAGTGTTTTATTTTTCGAGAAGATAAAATAACGCTATAATTTTTTTGTAAAAAAATTATCTTTGCAGCCGACAAATTCCACCATTAAAATCTTCCCGTCATCCGTATAATCTTAATCGTGTATGATTTATAGATTACCTTCTAACAGGTTAGGAGGAGGCGGAAATGGGAAATCAATATCAGACGCGTATGGAGAGACGTCAGAAAAAGCAATCAGCTTCTAAGAAATCTCCGCTCATAAAAATTACGACAGCCTTTATTCTTGCGATTATCATAACGATGACTATGGGCGGTATCGTGGTATTGTCTTACATCATCAGCGCCCCTGCATTAGACCCGAAATTACTGAAAGATCCGTTATCCTCAACTGTTTATGATATGGATAATAAAAAAATCCGGGATATTTCAGGAAGCGAACATCGGAAAATCATCAAAATCGAAAATATACCGAAAAATGTACAAAATGCGTTTATCGCAACAGAAGATGTGCGGTTTTTTGAACACCATGGAATCGATTTGAAACGAATCGCGGGTGCCGCCGTTGCGAACGTAAAAGAAGGATTCGGCGCTGAAGGCGGAAGTACGATTACCCAGCAGGTAGTCAAAAATTCATTCTTATCGCCTGAAAAAACACTTAAGCGAAAAATACAGGAAGCGTACTTGGCTGTTCAGTTGGAACAACACTATTCAAAAGAAGAAATTCTTGAAATGTATTTAAACAAAGTGTATTTCGGTCAAGGAGCATACGGTGTTGCGACAGCGGCAGAAACGTATTTTAACAAATCCGTGAAAAAACTGACGATTAGCGAAGCGGCGCTGTTGGCGGGGCTGCCGCAAAGACCAAGCGAATATGATCCGTTTAAAAATCCGGATTTAGCTGAAAAAAGAAGAAATATTGTATTGTCCTTAATGAGAAAGCACGGTTTTATTACCAAAAAAGAAGAGCAAGATGCGAAAGCGATCCCGGTTGCAAAATTATTAAAGAAGAAAAAAGAAGGACCAAAATACCAAGCGTTTATTGATCAAGTCATCAAAGATATTGTTGATGCCGGAATATCAGAAAAGGATATCTATACGGGCGGTTTGAAAATTTATACAACCTTGGATCCGGCTGCTCAAAAATTTACAGAAAAAGTGCTGACAACTGATCAATACATTAATTATCCGGACGATCAGTTCCGGGCAGGAGTCGTGCTCCTTGATACACAGACTGGCGCCATCAGGGCAATTGGCGGAAACCGCAGCTCAGATCAAGAAGTACAAAGAGGTTTTAACTACGCAACACAAACGAAAAGGCAGCCAGGTTCGACAATTAAGCCGATTTTGGATTACGGCCCGGGAATCGACCATTTCAAATGGTCTACATATAAACAGTTCTTTGACGAACCGCTCACCATCCATGGCAAAGAAATCAAAAACTGGGACGGGAAATATCGCGGCAGTATATCGATGCGAAAAGCGTTGCAATGGTCTTACAATATACCGGCTGTAAAAGCCTTTTTGGAGGTAGGAGAAGACAGGGCAAAAGAGTTTGCGGAAAAACTCGGAATTCCGCTCGATCAGATCTATCCTTCATATGCAATCGGAGGTTTTAAAAAAGGTGTGTCTCCGCTTCAATTGGCTGGGGCGTATGCCGCTTTTGGAAACGAGGGCATTTATCATAAGCCATATACGGTAAGGAAAATCGTGTACCCAAACGGTAAAGAAATCGACCTTTCTTCCAAACCGGTAAAGGCGATGAACGATTATACCGCCTATATGATGACCGATATGTTGAAAACCGTCGTGAAAGAAGGAACAGGGCGACTGGCGAACATTCCAGGACTTCCGCTTGCAGGAAAAACAGGGACAACCAACTTGCCGGAAAATATCCGGGGAGATGGAACATCTGATGCTTGGTTTGTCGGCTACACGACACGTTATGCTGCTGCGGTTTGGACGGGATACGACAAAACGACACAGGAAACGTATGTGACGAATGAGAAAGCAAAAATTTCAAGGCTTATTTTTAAAGAAATCATGTCCCATGTTTCTGAAAAAATAGAAACACCTGATTTTGAAAAACCGGACAATGTCGTTGAAAGAGTGGTTGGCGGACGCACTGAATTATTTGTAAAGGGAACATCAATCCCAGTAATACCAAAACAAAAAGAAGAGGATAAGAAAGAGGATCAAGAACAAGAAGAAAATCGGGAGCAAAATAAAGAGAACAATCAAAAGGAAATGAATGAAAAGCAACAAGAAAATTCTAAGAACAACGAAAAACAACCTGAGGATACGAAAAAAATAGAGCAGCCTACCCAGCCTCCCGTCAATGATCAGCCGCGGCAACCGGCTAACAACGGCAACGGCCAAGAAAACGGCCAAAAACTTCCAGAGGGAACTAATGGAAGTGGCGGATCAAATCATAACGGAACCGGTGGATCGAATAACAACGGAAGTGGCGGGTCGAATAATAGCGGAAATGGTAGTGGATCAAGCAGTAATAATAATGGTTCGGGAAACGGGGCTGGTAAAGGCGACAATCCGAACGAAGGATCACAATCTGGAAAACAACCACCGGATAACAGCAGCCAGTAAACATAAAGGCTGAAAAAACAAGCCGGATCACGTTCATAAGTGTTCGGCTTGTTTCCTTAGTCATCACTTCTAAAAAAACACAAGATCGACAAGAGCAAGTCCATAAAGTCTAAGTAGATAGAATTCGCAATCTTCGTAAATATATGCTTATGCTGGTTTGGTGTTATGCAGCTATGGATTGATGCAGTTTTCGCTCGCCATTCATTTATCCTTTAAAATAAAAAACAAAAAGAAAAACTGCTTGTTTGCCAGTTTTTTTAATATCGCGGTTTTGGTTAGAATAAGCATGCAATCCATTGGGACCGCCCTTTGCATACAAGCCGTAAAATTGGTAACTTTATGCTGGTCATAAAAAGGAAACGTTTCCGCGGGCTGGACAATTTTACACTTGGATTAAGAATTGCTACTTTACTTTTTTCTTCACCAAAAGGTAAGCTGTTCTCTGTTTTTCCATCAGGAACTTAATATATAATTTGTGAAGCTCTTTCTTTCGCTTGGAAATTAGACACTTAACAGGTTTGGGAGTATATGGCTGCCCGCTGGATTGGGTAATCTTTCATAAGCGGACCGTTAGTTTACTGGAATAGCTGGAAAAGGTTTTATCATATGGTGTACTTGATAAATTTGCATAAATGAAGTAATAATTGGAGGTAACGAACTTGACGTTTCTTTGCGGTTGCAGCAAGCCCTAAATTTATCAGTTTCAACAAAATTTTGGACGTTGCGCCTTAATCTGAGGAGGCGATTATATGATTCGCGACTGCGGGAACATTAAATTTATATTAAATGTTTGCATTTCAATAGTGACAAGTGATTTTATATAATGTCGCACAAAATGTAATGGAAAAGTAGGTGTCTTGAGGTGATTCGTGACAGAGGCCGTATCAAATGGGTTTCAATGATGTTACCGGAACATGTAAAATTACTAAGGGAATACAATGAAAGTTTAGATAAAGTCGAAAAACCGGTTTTGGATGAACAAAAATATGAAGAATTTAATAAAGTTATCCGTAGGGCTAAGGAAGAAAACATTACTCTACAATTCACCTATTATCAAAAAGGTGAAATGAAGAAACTTGTCGGCAATATTCATTATATTGATCAGCTAAAAAGAGAATTGCGAATTGTTGATTACTTGACTAAAAAACATGTTTTAAAATTAGGAGATATTATTGAAATTGAGCAATACTAAGAAAACAGCATTGTAATAATAAAAGGGCGCACCCCAAACTTTGACATTCGCCATGTCAGGGCGCGGGGTTGTCCGAAAAGTGGTTTTTCAGCCTAAATCATAAATAAAGCAAAACCCATCAACATTCTTGGGCCTTTTATTTGGAAACATATAACATGAAAATGGCCTTTTTAGACAGCCCCCATGTAAAAGCATGGGGCATAGATCATCCTTAAAGCCTCTCAAAAGCCCTAAGAAGCTCTCACACGCTTTCTAAGGGCTATCCTATTTTTTTTATTTCCGCCAAAAAGTTGAACAGTCTGCTTTATCCTGAATATTAAATTCAATTATTTTCTCAAGCAATTCGTAATTTACCGGCTCATTCCACGGAATTCGAAACAAGCCTTTGGTAGCGCTGTAGCCAGCTTGTGCAATGTCATCGGCAAAGTGGGCAATGCCTGCTTCTTCGGGTGAAACGCTCAAATGATGCTTCGCTGTGGAAAAGCCGATGATAAATGTGCCGTGATCGGTAAACATTGGCGTATTCCACTTGATTTGCGGTTGCAAATTTGGGAATTTATTAGCAACCCACGCCAAAATCTCCTCTGTTCTTTCGCGGTGGTCGGGGTTATCGATACCTGCTAAATATTTCGCAAAAACTTCCATGTCTTCCTCCTTCGATATTATGCTATTGCCGCCAAAACTTCGAATTCTCAGCCTTATCCTTGATATTAAATTCAATGATCTTCTCTAGCAATTCGTAATTAACTGGTTCAGTCCATTGAATCCGGAACAAGCGTGAAGAAGCGCTGTAGCCAGCTTGGGCGATTTCATCGGCAAAATGCACCATTGTCTCTTTTTCCGGTAAAATGCTCAAATGATTCTTTGCTGCGGCAAACATAATGATGTATGTGCCGTGATCGGTAAACGTAGGCTTGTTCCACTTGATTTGCGGTTGCAAATTTGGGAATTTATTAGCAACCCACGTCAAAATTTCCTCTGTTCGGTCACGGTGGTCGGGATTATCGATACCTGCTAAATATTTCGCAAAAACTTCCAAGTTGTTCCCTCCTAAAATAAAATTATGTAGTTCAGAGAAGTTCCTCAAACCCATTCGTCGTTAAACTCCTCACAGAACCGATCAGACACGTTCTTAAACAACACCTATTTCCAACTATATATTTTAAACCTGGATAGTCAAAATGGCTTAAAAATGCAATTAGAGGCTTTAAAAAGTATCAGACTTGTATCGCCAGCAATAGCTGGTCTGTCCAAAAGTATATAACAACATGTCATCTATAGCTACATAGCATAAATCCTATTTTTAATTTTCAACTTTGCAACAGAACCCACTAATATTTATAAAGCATTAGAAACAACAGATAAAAAACAACAAAAAACAATATTTATTCCAATTCCTTTTTGTGGAGAAGCTCTTTTGCCTTTCTTTAACTGGTTAGATCAACACGGTCACTATCATGGATGAGAAAAAAAGAAAAGTGGCCGTTTCGCTGCAAAACATTTTCGATGTCAGTTCCAAATAAGCGGTTGACAGCGGAAATGTGATAAAATGAAGGAAAATTGCAAAAGAGGATGATTGGAAACATGAACATTTCATTTACAGATCAAGCGGTCAAAAAACTGATGAAAGAACTGGCAGCCGCTGAAAACCGCTATGTGAAACTGAAGTATGAGACGGACGGGTGCGGATGCGTCATGAGCGGCGTCCCTGTTCTTTGGCTTGTAAAAGAGATTGAAGAAGGCGACATGAAGATCGACACCAATTTTGTTCCGGTATATGTTGAAAAAGCAAAACTTATTTTTCTGGATGATGAATTAAAGATTGATTATCATGAACAAAAACAAATTTTCACCCTCAAAAGTCCGTCGCAAATATACAACTCGAGAATGAGATGTATTGTGAAATGAGGGAACGAAATGGAAAAACGTCTAGCCTCTTTAAAAAACACTGCTTTGAATAAAACATGGGTATCTTTTCTCCATGATAATCATCCATACAGCCTTCTGCATTGGTCTGTGGGAGGAATAGGCCATGAAAAAAAGGATGTGTGGCTTATCCAAGATGAACTGACTTTTGAAACAACAGAATTCCCAACCATCGATGATGCGTTGAAATGGATGGAAGAAAATATGAAAAACATTCATGATGTGTTGGGATAACGATTTTGCCTTTTTAGTTCAAGATGGCGAAATGAAACAAGTTAACCATGCTGTGGTTCGCTGCGGCATGGTTAAATGCATTTACGGCTTGTGTCCGCTCTTTTGATTAGCGGGTCAGCTGTCATTTTTTTAGAATTAGCAAAGCGTAACACGATTTTTATTTATTCTGAAAATTTTTGAAAAAATATAAAAAAATATTGCGAAAATAGAGAATAGTGTGTATTATATTTATAAAGACTTAATAAAGTCGCTGGAAAAAGTAAGTTTTGGCAACTTCAGCTTATACTTAATAAGTTGTTAAACGATGATAAACAAAATAAGTGATGATGAGAATAGCAGAAAGGAAAATGCAGTACAAAATTTTGAAACTTAATAAAGCCATTGGAAAAAATAAGTTTTGCCTCGCATTCATAGTATTCCAACGTTTCATAGCATCTTCATCCACAACAATTACACTTGCCCGCAACTTTAGTTAAAGCAAGTTCTTTTCCAGGAAACAGGCGATTGAATGAAGAAAACAACAAAATAACAATAAAGAAGGTGAAATATTGCGAAGGACGGGTGATTTGAAATTAATTCAAGAATTAAATCGATCCATTGTATTAGATACAATCCGTCAATACGGCCCCATCTCTAGGGTCGAAATTTCCAAAAAATTAAACATTAGTCCGACAACGGTCACATCGGCAGTCAATGAACTTATTCATGAGGGGCTGGTGCGAGAGGATGGGATTGGGGCTTCCAGCGGCGGCAGAAAACCAATTTTGCTGCGCTTCGATCCGAACTGTTATACATTAATTGGAGTATCCATTCGATATTCCACCATTACAATTGCAGAGATGAATTTAGAGGCGCAAATATTGCGGAAAGAAATTTTTTCCACACACTCGCTTTATGGTGAAGCTGTTGCCGATTTTATTATAGAAAAATTGAAATGTTTCCTGAACAGCGATGACAGCTATAAGAAATGCATAGGCATTTCAGTGATCACACAAGGGCTTGTGGACTATGATAAAGGCGTGATCCGCTACAATCCAAAACTCAAGATGCAAAACGTGCCATTGAAGAAGATCCTGAAAACGCAATTTGATCTGCCTACTTGGCTGGACAATGATACAAATGCTTATATTTTAGCGGAAAAATACTTTGGAGCACATCAAAATATCCAAAATATGATCTACATCGAGATTGGAGAGGGTGTCGGTGCAGGAATTTTTGTAAATGGAACGATTTTCCGCGGTGCTTCCGGAAGTGCCGGAGAATTCGGGCATACAACGATCGATCGGGGAGGGATGAAGTGTGATTGCGGAAACAATGGTTGTTTAGAAAACTATGTGAGTTGGCCGGCAATTTACTCAAGAATATTAACATTTTTATCCAATGGCAAAGATTCTGTTATAAAGGAAATGGTAGACGGCGATATTACGAAAATTGCACCTGACGTATTTGTGAAAGCGGTTAACTTAGGGGATCATTTAGCCCTCAAAATATTAGATGAAATCGTTCATTATTTGGCAAGCGGAATCATTAATTTAATCCACCTTTTTAATCCTGAGGCCATCATATTGGGAGGGGAGATCATACTAAACAACGCCATCCTCCTCTCAAAAATTAATGAATATGTTTCAAAACATGCACTAGAAGCCCCGCTGGAAGATGTAACGATAAAATCAACATCGCTCGGACAAGAATTTGAAATGGTTGGCGCTGCATCAGTCATATTGCAAGAAAAATTTCAGTTTACGCTCAATTAAATGAAAAAGAAAAGAGATTCCAGTTTTTCAGAAGAGCATCATCCAAAGATACATGGGGGGGTAAGCGACCGTGAGAAAAAGCGCATGGTGTAATTCAGCAAAATAAAACCATTTTGGTTGAGGGAATGGAATTTCCCATATAAAAAATGAAATAATCGGCCATCATTTTAGGTGGAAAAGCTATTATAGGTGTAAATGAATTTTCAAGAAAACACGAGATTTCATAAGAAATTGAAAGAATATAGAAGGAGGTTGAATGATGTTAAAAGGCATAAACCAATGGTGTTATCCCGATGGCACTTCGCTGGAAAAAGTTTTTGAATTTAGCAGCAAGGTAGGTTTTGATGCTGTCGAACTGAATCTATATCCTCCAGACGGTGTCGGTTTGACGATGGAAACGACTGTCCGGGAAGCTGAGCGCATCGCCAATTTAGCAGCATCATACGGCTTGAAGCTGAAAAGCATTTCAACAGGTTTGCTTTGGCAATTTCCATTATCATCCCCGGATGAAAGCGTGAGAGAACAGGGCAGAAAAGTGATTTTTAAACAACTTGAACTTGCAAATACTATGGGCATTGATTCCATACTCGTTGTTCCCGGAGTTGTGACAAAGGAAGTTTCTTATGAAGACTGTTACGGCAGAAGCCAGGAAGAATTGAAAAAAATAATGGACGAAGCAGAAAGATTGCAGGTAAATATAGGAATTGAAAATGTCTGGAATAAATTTTTATTGTCGCCCATTGAAATGGCAAGATACATAGATGAAATTGGATCAGAATATGCAAAAGCATACTTTGATGTGGGAAACGTATTGCAATTCGGCTTTCCCGAACAATGGATTAGAATCCTTGGCAAACGCATTTGCAAAGTGCACGTCAAAGATTTCAACACCCAAGTTGGAAATATAGCAGGATTTGTGCCATTGCTGGCCGGCGATGTGGATTGGGCGGCAGTTAAAAAAGCGTTGGATGAAATAGAATATGATGATGTACTGACGGCAGAACTGGCGCCGTATTCGATAAATCCATATCAATTGGCAGAGGATGCGTCACGCCATATGGACGTAATACTGGCAAGCGGTTCAACCGTTGGAAATCATTCTTGATGGCCAAAATAGCAAAAACTTATTTTTCGCAGTGGAAAAAGTGCAATATATGATGATTGGAAACAAATTGACGGCAATATAGGGGGGGAGCCATTTTGGAGAAAGTGAAGGTTGGATTTATTGGAGTCGGTGGGATTGCAGCTGTTCATTTGGCGAACATTTCGAAAAATCCTTATGCGGACATTACAGCGGTTTGCGACATTATTGCAGAAAATGCCCAAAAAAAGGCTGAACAATTTGGAGTTAATTGGTACACAAGCGCCGATGATCTTCTGGAAAAAGAAAAGCTCGATGCGGTTTTCCTATGTGTACCGCCCTTTGCACACGGCGATTTAGAAGAAAAAATTGCCTCCCGAGGGATTCATCTGATGATTGAAAAACCGGTTGGTTTGGATTTGGAAACGGTTCGCCGCAAATCAAAAGCCATTCATGATTCCGGGGTCATATGCGGGGTTGGATACTGCCTCCGCTACTTGGATACCGTTCGGAAGGCAAAGGAATATTTAAAAGATAAAACGATTGCAATGATTCGCGGCTACTATTTAACATCTTTTGTACCTACTCCATGGTACCGTGACATCGAAAAATCCGGGGGGCAGCTGGTGGAACAAGCAACCCATACCGTCGATTTGATGCGATATTTAGCAGGCGATGTTCAAAAAGTGTACGCTGTTATGAGCCTGAGAGTATTAACGGATATTCCGAATATGAACATACATGACGTAACTTCCGTTAATTTGTTATTTGAATCCGGCGCCGTCGGACACGTGGATTGTTCAATGACACAGCCCGATCATCGATCAGGGGTTGAAGTATTGGGAAAAGATTTCCGGGTTCATATTGATGGCGTAAACTTGACAATTACAGAAAAAGACTCAACGATCGAGCATAGATCGAAAGTGGATTTTTATGAAGAACAAGATAACCAATTTATCGCTGCTTTATTGGAAAATAACCCTGAAAGACTGC
This sequence comes from Aeribacillus sp. JST-2, assembly GCF_056032925.1. Lineage (NCBI taxonomy): Bacteria > Bacillati > Bacillota > Bacilli > Caryophanales > Bacillaceae > Aeribacillus > Aeribacillus sp. JST-2. The sequence continues at coordinate 247 of NZ_JBVVUU010000003.1, read as the reverse complement.
TCTCTTCATACGATGATGCATTAAAAACACTTGCCGTGACTTTGGCTGCCAATAAGTCGGCCGATATCGGCGAACCGGTGATAGTTGCATCTGCTTGAAAAAGATAATGTCTAAATAAAAAAGTCCTGCGGTAATATGTCAAGGTGAAAAATCATAGAAATTGGAAATTCCCTTGTCCGATGATCCGAAAAAAGGCAATACTGAAGAAACCCAGTATTGGTACATGTAATAAACTGGGTCTAAAGGT